>JAFDHO010000044.1 GCA_019308745.1 Deltaproteobacteria bacterium | reverse complement strand
GCGCTGGGAGAGCCTTCTGAGCTCATGGTATTTAGGTGGGCCAATGATCTGCGAAGGCACGGCTTCTGGGTCGAAATGGAATACGGGGCCAAGGGGCTCAAGGCCCAAATGAAGAGGGCCGATCGAATGGGGGCGAGGAAGGTTTTTATTTTGGGGGATGAAGAAATCGCCTCGGGAAAGGGCATACTGAGGGATATGGCCGCGAAAGAGCAGAAGGAGGTGCCCCTGGAGAACATCGTGGATACCTTGAAGGAAATCCTTCACCGATGACTTGGCTGCCTCTTTGAAACCTCAGCCGCGCGATACTCTCCGGCAGCAGGGGTAGCGGGTATCGGGAAGACTCCCCGTGAACGAGATCAGAGAAATGGAGAACATGGGCATCGACAAACTGGGAGAGTGGAGAAGGACCCACGATTGTGGAAGTCTTAGGACAGGTGATGTGGGCCGCGAGGCCCTGCTCATGGGATGGGTAAATAGCAGGAGAGATCTGGGAAACCTCATCTTCATAGACCTCAGGGACCGCCAGGGGATTACCCAGGTTGTTTTTGATCCCCGGGTTGACGAACAAAGCCATCGAAAGGCCCACGCCCTTCGGAATGAATGGGTCTTGGCGGTCAAGGGGAAGGTGACGCCCAGACTGGAGGGGCAGGAAAACCCCAATCTCCCCACCGGTGCCATCGAGCTGAAGGCCACGAACCTGAGGATTCTCAACCAGACGGAGCCCCCCCCCTTCCAGGTCGATGGCCCTGTGGATGCGTCCGAGACCTTAAGGCTCAAATATCGTTACCTTGAACTCAGGAGAAACAGGGTCTTTCAGAACTTCAGAAGACGGCACCTCATCACTTCTTTCATACGTGACTATCTCAATGCCCATGAATTCATCGACGTGGAGACACCCTTCCTCACCAAGAGTACCCCGGAAGGGGCGAGGGACTACCTGGTACCCAGCAGGGTGAGCAAAGGGCGCTTTTATGCCCTGCCCCAGTCACCCCAGCTATTCAAGCAGATTCTTATGATTTCGGGTTTTGATCGGTACTACCAGATCGTCCGGTGCTTCCGGGACGAGGACCTCCGTGCCGATCGCCAGCCGGAGTTTACCCAGGTGGACCTGGAGATGTCCTTCACGGACGAGGAGGGCGTCATGGGGATCACCGAGGGAATGATGGCGGGGTTGTTTAAGGAGGTCCTTGACAAGCAGATATCCTCCCCCATACCACGCATCACCTATCAGGACTCCATGGAGCGCTTCGGCAACGACAGACCGGACATGCGCTTCGGCATGGAACTGAGAGATATCACTGCAGTCGCTCGGGAATCGGATTTCAAGGTCTTCAAGGGAGTCGCAGCAGAAGGGGGCGCCGTAAAGGCCATTAGGGTCGAAAAGGGCGCCGACTCCTTCTCGAGAAAAGACCTCGATTCACTCGGTCGCATCGTTAACCAATGGGGAGCCAAGGGGCTGAGCTGGATCAAGGTGGGCGATGGCGGATGGAAGTCCCCTATTGCCAAGTTCTTTGACGAAGGGCAGATGAATGCGGTAAACGGACTGATGGAGGCAAACCCCGGAGACCTAATACTCCTTGTGGCAGAGAAACCGGAGCTCACGAATCACTGTCTCGGAATGTTGCGACAGGAAGTTGCCAAGAGGATGGGATTGATCAACGAGGACGATTACGCCTTCGTGTGGGTCTACAGGTTTCCTTTACTGGAATACGACGAGGATGAGGCCCGGTGGCAGGCGGTACATCATCCCTTTACAGCCCCGATGGATGAGGACATTCCTCTGCTCCGTTCCAGGCCCGAAAGGGTGAGGGCCAGGTCCTACGACCTGGTGCTCAACGGGGCGGAAATAGGCGGCGGCAGCGTGAGAATCCATTACACCGCCCTCCAGGAGATGGTGTTCGACGTCCTGGGGATATCCAGGGAAGAGGCCGACAGAAAGTTCGGCTTTTTCCTGGAGGCCCTGAAATACGGTGCGCCTCCACACGCGGGCATTGCCCTCGGCCTTGACAGGCTGGTGGCGATTATGACCGGCGTGGAATCCATCAGGGAAATCATCGCCTTTCCCAAGACCCAGGCAGCCACCTGCCCCCTTACCGGTGCCCCCACCCCCGTCTCCGAACACCAACTCAAGGAGCTGGGCCTCTCCAGGGACGTTGATTTGTAATTCAGTAGCTTTACCTTAGCGCCCAAATTACTGAATTACAAATCAACGTCCCCATGCCTTGACATTTTCAGAAGAGCCCTTAATTTCCCCTTGACATTTTTTGTCATCTCGGGCATAAACCCAAATTTGCTTTTTCGTAACACTTTAGCCTTTTGAAATGCCTCCTCAGATACGGAGAACGGGTGATGATGCCTTGGCCCCGAGCGATAGCGAGGGGAACAGCGGGAGGGGGCAGAAATCCCCCGCAGATAAGTCGCAGAAAAGACCAGCCCGGGAGGCTCGGAACGCAAGAAAAGGCATCATCACCCCGTTCGTCCATCACCGAGTTCTCTGAATCGCTTTTCAAACGGCTAAAATGTTACGCTTTTTCAAACTGGCCCCTTGGGGCATAACTGCCTTGGGACCATATTCAAGAGAAAGGACGTGATAACCATGGTTTGTACAACTGTCAAAGAAGGAATTGAGTGCCTGTTCATGTCGAACAAAGGCTGCCGATTCAATGGTGGCTCCTGCCATGCCATCGTGGAAAAATGTGAAGGCTGCCAGAAAGTTCTGGAACTTCCAACCGGCAATTATTGCCAAGTCTTCCCCGACCCTGCCATCAAGTGGCGCGTTGGCAACTGTAACATGGCAACCCATGTGAAGGCTTCCAGCGGGAACAGGAACGGGAAGCTGAATCCGCTCAAGGCATCCAAACGCCGGGCCCATTAATCTACAGGCTGTTGCCCAAATCATTGTGCCCCATTTGTCTCTGAAGAGGGTGCCTGGGATATCAATGCCGTTCTATCCTCCAGGGTCACGATTTGGCCAACAGCCCATAAGATAGAAAGAGGGTTTCAGCCGCCTGCTTTGCTCAGAAATACCCTAACTGACGTGAGCGTACGCGGGTTTGGCCCGAAAAGAGAGGCAGACCCCTTGGCGACAGGGATTTCAATGACGTGCCTTCTTTACTCTATGGCAACATCAGGGCAGGCGGCTCCCCGATCCATGTGACGTCTATCTCCTGAGGTAGAGGAAAAACTCCCTGTTCCCCTTTGGGCCGAGGATGGGGGAGGCCATGTGTCCCATCACCTGCCAACCCAGGTCTTCTGAGAACTCTCTTATGGATGTGATGACCTGGTAGTGAAGAGCGGGATCCCTCACCACGCCACCCTTGCCGACCCGGCCTCTGCCCACCTCAAACTGGGGCTTGACGAGGGCAAGTATGTAGGCCCTTTCTTTGAGGAGTCTTGAGACAGGGGGAATGACCAGTTTCAAGGAAATGAAAGAGACGTCTATGACCGCACCATCCACGAAGACCCCCAGATCTTCGGGCGTCAAGTAGCGGACATTGGTCCTTTCCAGGATCTTTACCCGGGGATCCTCGCGGAGTTTCCAGTGCACCACCCCATAACCCACGTCCACGGCAATGACATACCCGGCCCCCCTCTGGAGGAGGCAATCGGTAAACCCGCCCGTAGAGGCTCCGACATCCACAATGGCCTGGCCCTCCACTTCCAGAGCGAAGCGATCCAGGGCCGCCTCCAGTTTCAGCCCACCCCTGCTCACATAGGGAGGATAGGGTTCTTTGATGTCTATCTCTGATGAGAGGGGAACCAACTTCCCCGGCTTGTCTACGACGGCCCGATCCACCTCCACCAGACCGGCCATGATCATTCTCTGGGCCCTTTCACGGCTCTCCGCGAGCCCCCTCCGGACCAGGACCACATCAAGGCGCCCCTTATCGGCATCTACCTTACCTGCAGAGATCCCTCGCCTCCTTCACAATGCCCTTTGTGTCCAGGCCGTACTTTTCCCTCAAGAAGGTCGCGGGACCATGCTCTATGAATCTGTCGGGGAGCCCTATCCTCCTGACCCTGACATTGTCTATGCCCAGATCGCTCAACATCTCTAGAAATGCGCCACCAAGGCCGCCATGTCTGATGTTTTCCTCCACCACGAGGACCTTACCCGCCGATTGGGCATAATCAGTCAGGGCCCTGTCCAGGGGTTTTGCAAACCTGCTGTTGATGACCCCTACTGAAAGGCCTTCCCTCTCCAGGATTTCGGCGGCCTCCACAGAAGGGTAAACCATGCTCCCCAAGGCTATTATCGTCAGGTCTTTCCCCGTCCTTAACACCTCCACCTCTCCGACGGGAATGGACTTGAACCGCTGATCCATTTCCACCCCGACGCCCTTTCCCCTGGGGTACCTTATGGCGACCGGGCAGGACTGTTTCAAGGCCGTATAGAGCATGTGCCTCAATTCGTTTTCATCCTTGGGGGCCATCAATATCATGTTCGGAAGGCTTCGGAGATAGGTAATGTCAAAATGGCCGTGGTGGGTTGGCCCATCTTCACCCACTATGCCCCCCCGGTCAAGGCAGAAGACCACGGGCAGGTTTTGAAGGCACACATCATGGATGATCTGGTCATAGGCCCGCTGGAGGAACGTGGAATATATTGCCACCACAGGCCTGAAACCTTCGGTGGCGAGGCCTGCAGCAAACGTGACGGCATGTTGCTCTGCGATCCCGACATCCACAAAGCGATCGGGAAAGGCCTCTGCAAAACTATTGAGACCCGTGCCCTCAGGCATTGCCGCGGTTATGGCGAAGATCTTCTTGTTCCTCTTGCCCAGTTCGACCATGGTCTTTCCGAATACTTCCGTGTAGGTGGGTACCTTCGGGCCGTCCGATTTCTGGGGCGTCCCCGTGGACACGTCGAAGCTCCCAACCCCGTGGTAGTGGGCCGGGTCCTTTTCTGCGGGTTCGTAGCCCTTTCCCTTCACCGTCAAGACATGGACCAGGACCGGCCCATCCAGGTTCTTGGCATTGTTGAATGTCTCTATGAGCTGATCCAGGCGGTGGCCCTGAATCGGGCCGATGTACCTGAATTTGAAGGCCTCGAAGAGCATGCCGGGGGTGAAGAAGGTAATAAAGGAATCCTCGCTTTTCCGAATGAGATTCAATATATTCTCCCCCACACCCGGAATAGACTTCAGGAAATTTTGGAGTTCCTTCTTGAAATAAACGAATCGTCGCCCGGCCATCTTTCGGCTCAGGAAGGAGGAGAAGGCGCCCACGTTGGGAGCGATGGACATGGCATTGTCATTCAACACCACGAGCAGATCCTTCTCCGTGTACCCGGTCTGGTTCAATCCCTCGAAGGCCATGCCTGCCGTCATTGACCCATCGCCTATCACACAAATAACCTTGCTCTTCTCCCCTTTGAAGGCCTTTGCAGTGGAAATTCCCAACCCGGCCGATATGGAGGTGCTGCTATGGCCCGTATCGAAGGCGTCATAGGGGCTCTCCCGCCTCTTGGGAAAGCCGCTGAGGCCGCCGTAGGTTCGTAGCGTGTGGAATTGGTCATTGCGCCCTGTAATGATCTTGTGGGCGTAGGCCTGGTGCCCCACGTCCCAGATAATCTTGTCCTTTGGCACGTCGAACACGTAGTGGAGGGCTATGGTCAACTCCACGACGCCGAGGCTCGGAGCCAGGTGTCCGCCCCTCCGGCTGACCGTTTCGATAATCCGGCGCCGGATCTCTTCCGCAAGCCTCGCCAGCTCTCCCCGGGAAAGGCCTTTCAGATCTTCGGGCCCGTTTATCTTCGGGAGTAGAATGTTGTCTTTGGAATCCGCCATTATTTGTTTCTTTCACTGATATATTGAGCGATGTGTCTCAAGGGATCGGCCCTGTGGTCAAAGTTGCCCAAAGCATCTATGGCCTCCCTGATCAGCCCTCTTTTGATCTCTTCAGACCTCTCAAGCCCCAGCACCGAGGGATAGGTGATCTTGCCTTTACGTTCATCGCTCCCCGCATCCTTTCCCATGGTCTCACTATCGCCCTTCCTATCAAGGATGTCATCGGCCACCTGGAAGGCCAGACCTACCTTTCTGCCATAGAGATGAATGGCTTTGATCTCGTCTCGCGAACCACCTCCCAGCATGGCCCCCGCAGAGACCGAGGCGTGTATCAGGGCCCCTGTCTTGCGGGTGTGTATGAATTCAACCAGGGAGGGATCCACCTGCTTCCCCTCTGATTCTATGTCAACGACCTGGCCGCCAACCATACCCAGGTGCCCCGATGAGGCCGCGATTAGGTTGATTGCCCGTAGGAGAAGGGCCGGGTCCAGTTGCCTGGTGGAACCTTCATCGGTCATGAGATGAAAGGCCTCGGTCAGCAAGGCGTCTCCTGCCAGGATCGCCACCGCCTCCCCAAAGACCTTATGGCTGGTCGGCTTTCCCCGCCTCATATCGTCGTCATCCATGGCGGGCAGGTCGTCGTGTATGAGGGAATAGGTGTGGATCATTTCAATGGCACAGGCCACAGGCAAGACAGCTTTCTCAGCCTCCGCATCTCCTACCGTTGATGCCCCGGCCAAGCAAAGGATGGGCCTCAGCCGTTTTCCCCCTGCAAAGAGGCTGTAACGCATGGCCTTGGCCAGAACCCCTGCAGGCCCTTCAGGCTGAGGGCAAAATTCCTCCAGGGCCCCATCTATCATTTCTTTCTTCTCACGCAGGTAAGATTTCAAATCCATGATCAGTCTTCTTTGTCATCCCCTACTTCAAAGGGTTGCTGTTGGTACTTCCCCTCGCTGTCCTTTACCAGCATGGTTACCTTTTGCTCGGCCTCCTCCAACTTCTTGGAGCAAAACTTGATGAGCTTCATTCCTTCTTCGAAGATCTTCAGGGATTCTTCCAAGGACAGGTCCCCGCTCTCGAGCCCCTGTACGATCTCCTCCAATCGCTCCATGGCTTCTTCAAATCTCTTTTCTGACATCACCCCTCCCTAAAAGCAGCATCTTGTTCCTGTTCCTGCGAATCAAGCCCTTCTGGCTACTCAAGTATTGCCTGGCTCATGGAGATCAATCCCAAGGGATCTACCCTCGAACCATTCACCCTGACGCCAAAGTGGAGATGCGGGCCTGTGGCTCTTCCCGTGGAACCCACATATCCAATCACCTGGCCCTTCTCGACCAGATCACCCTCCTCGACCGCAATCTTCTCGAGGTGGAAATACATGCTCTGAACACCTCCCCCGTGATTGATTACCACGGACAAACCGCTGAAGAAGTGATCCGCCGTGAGTTCCACCCTTCCCCTGTTGATGGCCCTGACCGGAGTGCCCTTCCTTGCCCTCAGATCCACCCCTGAATGGGGCGACCTCGGTTGCTCATTGATGATACTCCTCCTCCCAAAGGGGCCCACAACCTCACCCTCCAGGGGCATGATGAAGGCTCCGTCCCAACTTGGCGGCAATGGAGGCTCACCCCATAGCCTGTTCACTATCTTTGACTCACTTCGAACCCTCTCCAGGGTCTTGGCATCCAAGTCCACCATGGCCTTTGGAAGTGTCAAGCGCCTCACCCCGTAATCCTTAGGAACGATCCTTATTGCCAATTCTCTCTGAGGCCCATCACGGCTTCTCCTCACCAGGATCTTGCGAATCCCCGGCTTCTCCCTTAGATCGACTCCCAGGAATCCCACCCAGCGCGTCTTTTGAGCATTTGGGCTAAGGGGTATTTCTTTCTCCAGCCAGACCACGCTGGGAGCCTTACGCCCATCCGCCCTGACCCTGACAAGACCGACCTCGCCCTGAGAAAGGGCCGCTGAGGATAGGAATACTCCTCCCTCTTCCAGGGCATGGGCCCGCTGCTTACCACCTTGCACCAACATTCCCGCTGCCACGAGCAATACCATCCCTACGATGACATATCCTGTTTTAGAGAATCTCAACCTCTTCACTTTTCCATGAGCTTTGATCAATCTCTGTCCCCTTAAGAAACCCCTATTTGATTACCTTCTCTACGACGCAGTCCAGGCCCCCCTTCGAGAGCCGCACGTTCACCTTGTCCCCCTCCCGGATCTTGGATGCATCCCTCAGGATCAACATCTCGGGCAACGTTCTGGTAATGCTGTACCCCCTCTTCAAGATGTTCAATGGGCTCAAGTCCTTGAGTTTCCCTTCGAAACGCTCCAGGGCCACCCTGAAGTCCCTGAGCCTCTTCCCGGCGATCATGACCAGGGACCGCCTTTGAAACCCCAGGCGGTCTGCCAGGGCCGAGATCAATTGTGCCGGTGAGTGGAGTATCAAGGTTCGCTCTTCAGCCAGGAGCCTTTTCCGGCTCTCCTTGATGGTCAACTCCATGCGCCTCTGGATTCTGCCGTTCAACTCGTCGAGCCTCATCCAGGCGTCTGCCAGCCCCTTGCGGGGATCCCTGAGCCCCTTGGAGAGAAATTCAAGCCTTTGGTCGATCCTGGCCAGAGATGATCTCATGGCCGAGTGGATCCGATTTCTCAGGGTTGCCAACCGCTCTTCCAGGGACTCCTTCTCCACTACGAGGATCTCGGCCGCTGCCGAAGGGGTTGGAGCACGAAGATCGGCAGCCAGATCCGAGATGGTGACATCTATCTCGTGGCCGACTGCCGACACGACCGGTATCCTGGACGCCCTGATCGCCAGGGCCAGTTCTTCCCCGTTGAAGGCCCAGAGGTCTTCCAGGGAACCGCCACCCCTTGTCAGGACAATGACATCCACGTCCAGCTCCCTGTTGACGACTTCGAGGGCCTGCACTATCTCTGCGGTCGCCCCCTCTCCCTGGACCTTGACAGGCACGATGATGATCTCAATATTCGCAAATCGCCTCCGAATCACCTTCAGGAAGTCCCTTATGGCCGCGCCCGTCGGGGAGGTGATGACCGCGACTCTCCGGGGCAAGTATGGCAAGGGTCTCTTGATGCCCTCGACGAAGATCCCTTGGGCAGCGAGCTTTTTCTTGAGTTGCTCAAAGGCAAGGGCAAGGGCCCCGATGCCCAGGGGTTCCAGGTAGTCAAGGATCAACTGATACTCGCCCCTTGGCTGATATACGCCCACCCGGCCCTGGGCGAGGACTTTCATGCCGTCTTCCGGCATGAACCTGAGAAAGCGTGCCTGGGGGCGAAACATGACGGCCCGAATCTGTGCCCCTTCGTCCTTCAAGACCATGTAGAAATGTCCCGACGTAGGGACCCTGAAATTGCTGATCTCTCCTTCCACCCAGACGAACTCAAAGTGACCCTCCAGGAGATCCTTGATTTGCTCCGTGAGGGAACTGACCGTGTATATCCTTGGGCCTTGATCTTCCAGTTGCATTGGGAACTCGATCCATGAGGACAATAAATGAAAATTAATCTTATATTATTAAATGAATAGAAACCCTAAAACAAGCCCTTTTCTGAATTATCCCACCAGGGGAATGATTTCCATCATAAAGGTTCACCCCGATACCGTGGGCTCTCGGGGTTTGGAACTGTTTGGAAAAGCGACATCTCTCTCTAATGCCGGCTCTCCCCCCCATTCTCGATTCGCTCGACTCCCCATGCTGCTGCTTACATCCTGTTGACACCGCGCCCGATTTCCAATATCCTCCTCTAGACCGCTCCAAAGAGAATGCTCTCCAATCTCAGACCCTGCTGATCCGGAGGACGCCTTGGACCAGGATATCTTCACAGCGCAGGACATCAGGCAGATCAGGGACAGGGGGATGACGCCCGAAATGGTGCTGTCCCAACTGCAACGCTTCAAAAAGGGCTTTCCCTTTGCCAAACTCAAAAGGCCCTGCACCCTCGGAGACGGAATCATCTCCCTGGGGGAAGAGGATATCCAAAGACTGTCCTCCCTGTACACCGAGGCAGCCCTTTCGGGCAGGGTTATGAAGTTTGTCCCCGCCTCTGGCGCTGCAACCAGGATGTTCAAGTCACTGCTGGCCGTACACAATCGGTACATCGGAAAGGAAGAGGAGGAGAAGCAGGGTTTCACCCTTTCCGCTGATGATCCCGATGAGCGGGCGTTCCGCGAGTGCCTGGAAAAGATTGACAGATTCGCCTTTTTCCAGGACCTGAAAGCGGTTCTCTCCCGGGACGGTCTCAGGCTCGAAGGGCTGATCCGGGAAAAGAGATACGATGTCCTGCTCGACTATCTCCTCACGAACAGGGGCCTCAACCTGGCACGGCTTCCAAAGGGGCTGATCCCCTTTCATGTCTATCCCGACCATACCAGGACCCCGTTCCAGGAGCACCTCGTGGAGTCTGCCGCCTATACAAAGGACCGTGGTGGAAGGGTCCTTCTTCACTTCACCGTCTCCCGGGAACACGAGGCGGCCTTTCTCGAACATTGCGAGAGGGTCCGGACGTGCCACGAGGACCCGGGCACCAGCTTCAAGGTGACTTTCTCCATCCAGAAGCCCTCAACCGATACCATAGCTGCAGACCTGGACAACAGACCCTTCAGGGATGATGAGGGCGCGTTGCTTTTCAGGCCCGGGGGCCACGGCGCCTTACTGGAAAACCTCTCCGAAATCCGGGGTGACATTGTCTTCATAAAGAATATAGACAACGTGGTACCTGACAGGCTGAAGGAACCAACCTTCACATACAAAAAGGCCCTGGGGGGGTATCTCCTGGAACTTCAAGGCAGGGTTTTCAAGGTCCTGGATGGTCTCTCCCAAGGCGCCTTTGAGAGAAAAGACGTCCGGGAGATGGTCGGATCCCTGAGGGAGGAACTCGCCCTTGCCGTCGCCGAAGACCTCGAGGGGGCATCGAGGCAAGAGCAGGTCCGGGTCCTGCTCCACTATCTCAATCGGCCCCTCAGGGTATGTGGTATGGTGAAAAACGTGTCTGAGCCGGGAGGTGGTCCCTTTTGGGTCGAGCACGCTGACGGATCAATAACACGCCAGATCGTGGAGGCCTCCCAGGTGGACATGGAATCGAAGGAACAGAGGGCTATCTGGGAATCCTCCACCCATTTCAACCCCGTCGACCTGGTCTGCGGCGTGAGAAATCACAAGGGCAAGCCCTTTGACCTCATGGCCTTCAGGGATCCTGAAACCGGTTTCATTTCCCGTAAGTCCTATGAGGGCCGAGAACTCAAGGCCCTGGAACTCCCGGGGCTCTGGAACGGTGGCATGGCACAATGGAATACCGTCTTTGTGGAAGTCCCCCTGGTTACCTTCAACCCGGTAAAGACCCTTATGGACCTGCTCCGCAAAGAACACCAGCCGGAATAGGGAGGCCATTCTGGTTTGATGAATGCCCTCTTTCTTGAGACACCCTCAGGCCGGATCTGACCCAAATGATCCGAGGGGCCAAGGGACTGGGAAAAGGAATATGATTCAGAAGACATTGTTCTACCTGGCAACAGGAATCAGAGGCTTTTGTATGGGCGCTGCCGACGTGGTCCCGGGGGTCTCGGGAGGCACCATGGCCTTTATCCTGGGCATCTACGAGGAACTCCTCGAGGCCATACGGTCCTTTGATCTCCGCTTCCTCCGCCTGGCCCTCAAATTCCGGTTCCAGGAGGCCTTTGAAAGCACTGCCTGGCGATTCCTCTTGGCACTCCTTGCGGGGATCTTCCTGGCCATCTTTTCCCTTGCAAAGCTGCTGTCCTGGCTGCTCTATCACCAGCCGGCCCTCATATGGTCCTTCTTCTTCGGGCTCATTTTGGCGTCTGTTTACACGGTGAGCCGTCACCTGGAGAAGTGGGGCCCTGCCCTTGTCCTTTGGATGCTCCTGGGGGCCCTGGGGACCTATGTGCTGGTGGGACTGGTGCCTGTTTCGGCTCCCCACACCCCCTTGTTTCTGTTCCTTTCCGGGTCTGTTGCCATCTGCGCCATGATCCTGCCCGGCATTTCAGGGGCCTTTGTCCTTGTCCTCCTGGGGCAGTATGCCTATGTCCTTGAGGCCGTAAACAACAGAGATTTCCTGACGCTCCTCATTGTGGCAGCCGGCGCTGGCGTGGGCATCCTGTCCTTCGTACGGTTTCTCAACTGGCTCCTGAAGAAGTTCCATGACCCTACTATGGCCCTCATGACCGGTCTGATGCTGGGGGCCCTCAGAAAGATCTGGCCATGGAAACAAACGCTCGAAGGTGTCCTGGGGGACCAGGGGAAGACAGCCTCCCTCTACCAGGTAAACGTCCTCCCTTCCTCCTGGGGCAGGGAGGTCTTTGTCGCCCTGTGCCTCATGGCCCTCGGCTTCCTTATCGTCTTTTCCATGAACTGGTGGTCCACACAAAAGGCAAGGCCCCCTGCTCCCCTGAAATGAGGGACCCCTTGACAGGCCTGTTGCCCAGAGCTTTTTCCTCCCGGAAGAGGCACACAGGGACACCATAACCACCATGGTTGCCCCGGTTAAGGAAGTATCCTGACCGGGTTCCTTGAAGCCAGGAGCCGTTCCGATTTTTGTTGACCTGGGACCCGAATTCCCCTATATTTTGTAGACCAAAACGATCTGGAAGGCCCTATCCCTGTTGAGAATACTTGGCTTTTGATATAGCCCCGAGATATTGTATCGCGATTCTTGACGTTACCTGCTATTCCGGCTTTCCCCGCCTCGTGACCATGATTGGTCCCATTGGCGTATCCCTGGTAGATCTGGAAATCATGATCTCTTAACAGAGATATACCCGACTCTACCCTGCGATTCAGACTTCTGGTATGGCCCAGGGTCCCTTCTCACCGCCGGGCCGACTCGGATGCACGACCCTCTCAAAGGACTACCGGGCTTCCAGGAAAAACAGGAACATATTGGGATTACTATAAGTATTGATCATAAGGAGGAAAATGATGAACGGCAAGAATCCGGTCAAATGCTTGGACCTGACCTTCCGGGACAGCCATCAGTCCCTGTTTGCGACCAGGATGCATACGGAAGACATGATTCCCATAGCGGAAGAGATGGACAAGGTGGGCTTCTGGGCCATGGAGGTATGGGGGGGCGCCACCTTTGATGCCATGCACCGTTTCCTGGATGAAAACCCCTGGGATCGGCCCAGGATACTCAAGAAATACATGAAAAACACCCCTTTCTCCATGCTCCTCCGGGGACAAAACCTCGTGGGTTACAGGAACTACGCCGACGACGTGGTGAGGGCCTTTGTGGAGAAGTCATGCGAGGTGGGCATCGACATATTCCGCGTCTTTGATGCCCTCAACGATCTGAGGAACTTTGAGACCTCTGTGGAGGTGATCAAGAAAAACGGCAAGCACTTCCAGGGAGCCATCTGTTTCTCCCTGACGCAGCGGAAAATGGGAGGACCTGTCTTCAACCTCCAATATTACCTGGACAAGGCCAAGGCCCTCGAGGACATGGGCGCTGACTCCATATGCATCAAAGACATGGCAGGGATAGTATCCCCCTACGATGCCTACGAATTGGTCAGGGCCCTGAAAGAGACAGTGCGCGTACCCATCAACCTCCACACACATTATACTTCCGGGATGGCCTCCATGTGCCAGATCAAGGCCATAGAAGCAGGTGTGGACATCGTTGACACGGTCCTGGCCCCCTTCGGGCTCAGGACGTCTCACCCGGCCGTCGAACCCCTGGTTGTCACCCTGGGAGGGACCTCGAGGGACCCGGGTCTGGACCTGGACTTCCTCCTCAAGCTGGGCGAGCACCTGGAGGCCATAGCACCCAAGTACAAGGACCTCTTCGATACGAGCCGCGTCTCGGTCATAGACACCAACGTGCTGAAACACCAGATCCCCGGGGGAATGGCCTCCAACCTCGCAAACCAACTCAAGGAGGCCAACGCACTTCAGCGGATCAACGAGGTCTATGAGGAACTGCCACAAACCAGGAAGGACCTTGGGACCCCTCCCCTGGTAACCCCGACGTCACAGATCGTGGGCGTGCAGGCCGTCCTGAACGTGCTTTTCGGGAGATACAAGATGATCACCAACCAGGTGAAGGACCTCTGCTTCGGGCTCTACGGAAAGACCCCGACGCCCATCGATCCCGAAGTCCAGGCCCTGGCCCTGAAAGGCTACAGCAGGGGAAACACACCTATTACCGGGAGGCCGGGAGATTACCTGGAACCGGAACTGGACAAGGTCAAGGAACACGGTGGCGAGCTCATCAAGAACGAAGATGACCTGCTCATCTGCGCCCTTTATCCCACGACGGGAAAGGAGTTCCTGAAGCGAAAGTACGGAAAGGAGTAAGCCCGCCCTCCTCTTCCATGGCTCTGATGATCCCATCTCACCGCCGCTCCATGGGCTTGAAGAGACCTCGGGCCGGATGGGTGCAGCTCGACTCAAGATGTTGCAGAAACGCGAAGCTTGATCGACCCGTATGCTATCATAACTCTGACGGCAAAGCAAAAAGCTCCAAGGAAGTATTCAAGTTGAGCTTGCGAAATCCCGCTTGGCGGGAGCGTGCGAATTTCATGTGATCACCGCCAAGAAGCGGCGGCATCTACGAGAGGCGTACTTAGCGTACGCTGCAATCACTATGAAATGAAGCACAACGCAGAAATTGGACTTTTTGCGAAGCCATCAAGCTTGAATCTATGATACCTATTCGCGACACAATCCAGGCCAGAAACTATCCGGTGGTCAACACGGCAATCATCGGCCTCAATGTATTTCTCTACCTTGTGGAGTTGGCCCAGGGCCCGAAGCTCAATCAGTTCATCTTTTTTTACGGTCTTGTCCCGGCTCGCTATAGCACTGAGATCGGAAACTATTTCAGCTTCGGCCAGCAGGCCCTTTCCTTTCTCTCTTTCATGTTCATTCACGGCGGTTTCTGGCACCTGCTGGGGAACATGTGGTCCCTTTACATCTTCGGGGATAATGTTGAAGACAGGCTGGGGCCCTTCAAGTACCTCATTTTCTACCTTTTGTGCGGCCTGGGATCCGGGTTGTCCCATCTCTTCCTGAACTGGCATTCACAGGTCCCCACCATTGGGGCAAGCGGTGCCATCGCCGGGGTCATGGGGGCCTATCTCATACTCTACCCGGGCTCGAGGATCTTTACCCTCATTCCGATCTTCTTTATCCCATACTTCGTAGAGATTCCGGCCCTTGTCTTCCTCGGGATATGGTTCCTGATCCAGTTCCTGAATGCGGCGGGGTCCTCCGGCCAGGCAGGAGGCATTGCCTGGTGGGCACACATAGGGGGATTCCTCTTCGGGATGCTTCTGTTGAAGCTCTTCTTGAAGGTCCCTGAACCCGACTTCCTGAGCAGGCTGACTCCACTCGCATCAAGAAGGAAGGCGCCGCGCCTCCAGTCCATACGCGCCAAAAGAGAGGGGCTCGATGCGGACCTCTTCGGTACCATCACGGTAACACCCATTGAGGCCAGGTTCGGTGCCCGCAAGTTGATAAACGTCCCACACGGATTCCGCAGCAAGATGCTCCGGGTAAATGTCCCCCCGGGGGTCCGGGACGGGACCATCCTTCGCCTCGCCGGCATGGGGAGAGAACTGCCCGGCGAGAGGCAAGGTGATCTCTACCTGAAGGTCCGGGTTCATAGTTGGGCTGACTAGTGGAGGAACTGGCAATTACCTATAGTAAACCCCGTGCGAAAAAGTGGAAGAAAACTTTATTTAGCATCCCCGTGCTCCCGCACGGGGCATTCCTACGGGGTAAAAGGAGGGGCTTCTGTTACGATGTTACTTACGTTCCTTGGCTCGGGTGGTGCTTGGATCATCCCTGAGTTGGCCTGTGAATGCATGATATGCAAAGCCATGAGAGAGGGGGGTGAACAAAGGACGCGCACCTCTCTGCTCCTTTCCGGCGACAAGACCATCCTTGTGGACTGCGGCCCGGACATCGCCCTGCAGCTATCGAGGCATGGGGTCAAGGATCTGGATGCCGTCCTGATCACCCATGAGCACGGGGACCATTACCTGGGGCTTGATGAGCTCTATTCCTTCAAAAGGGCGCTTCCAAGAGGAAGGCATGTCCCCATACCGGTCTATGTCACTGCCAAGAGCTGGGAGGCGATAGGCCTGCGGTTCGGCTACTTGGCCGCTCAGGAAGTGATCCGGGTGGTTGAGGTCGAACCGGGTGAATATTATCAGATCGGAGAGATCATTTTTTCGCCCTTCAAGACGAGTCACGGCCCCATCGCCTCGGGATCAGTGGGGTACATGATCCGGTGGCAAGATGGTCTTGAAAACAAGAAGCTGGTCTATACTTCTGATTTCGATGATCTTCCCGCCCCTCCCCGGGAGATTTACTCTCCCGACTACCTGGTGCTGCCAACCCTGTGGTTCAACGAACCCGAGCAGAACGCGCCCTACCAGTTGAGCTTTCAAAGGGCGATCGACTTCATCAAGCTATGGCAACCCAAGAAGGAGACCTTCCTTGTTCATATAGGCGACGGAGATCCGGTTCCGGGCGACCCTGCCAATAGTATGCTCAAGAAGAGAAAGCCCCTGGCGCCCCTGAGATCGCCCGTCAGCCACAACCCCTATCCGATTCCCATGACCCAGAAGCAATGGCAGGACGTGGTCGAAAGGGTGCTGGATGACTTTGAGGTGCCCTTCAAGGTCACCGTTGCCCATGACGGAATGTCCGTCCAGATGTAGAAAACCATTGACAGTATTGACTGGCGCAAGTTATATGAGAGTCACATAAATACAGGCTGTTGCCCGAATCCTTCTGTTTGCCTTATCACCGAATAAGGCATATCAGGGCACTTTTTAGCCCCTCGGGGTTATGCACCATCGTTTTCGTGCTTTGGGCAGCCGCATCAGCCGGCGTGGTTTCCAGGGATTCCCGCTTTGTTTACGGGGATGTCCCTCTCCCGTTGAGAGAGGACAACGCATTTCGCTGCATAGAAAGAAGGGCAAGACCCCTTCCTAACATCTTCCAAGGGAACTCGGGACATGGCAGAGAAAAGGGCTAAAGACACGTACGCAGAAGCAGGAGTCGACATCGATGCCGGGAACAGGCTGGTTGAGATGATCAGGCCCATCGTCAGCAAGACCTTCAAGTCCGGGGTCATCACCGATATCGGTGGTTTTGCCGGCATCTATTCCCTGAACGTCCATAACATTGAAAACCCCGTGCTTGTTGCGTCCACGGACGGAGTTGGAACAAAGCTGAAAGTGGCCTTCATGCTGGACAAACACGATACCGTGGGCATCGATCTCGTGGCCATGTGTGTGAATGACATCATGGTGCAAGGGGCCATGCCCCTCTTCATGCTGGATTACATCTCCATGGGAAAACTGGATGAACAAAAGGCCTCGGAGATCGTCAAGGGCATTGCCGCGGGTTGCAAAGAGGCCGACTGCAGTCTCATCGGAGGGGAGACCGCGGAGATGCCCGGTTTCTACCAGGAAGGAGAGTACGACCTGGCCGGATTCGTCGTTGGACTTGCTTCCAATGACCAACTCCTGGACGGATCCGAGATTGCGGTGGGACACCAACTGATCGGTATTGGTTCAAGCGGGCTGCACAGCAACGGTTTCTCCCTGGTTAGAAAGGTCTTTTTCGAAGATCTGAAGATGACCGTTGACACCTACGTGGAAGAGTTCAGCAGGACCCTCGGCGAAGAACTCCTGGAACCCACACGGATCTACGCCAGGACCATACGCAACATGATACGTGACTGCCGGATATACGGCATTTCCCACATTACGGGAGGAGGGATCGTGGACAACCTTCCTAGAATCCTTCCCAAGCAATGTAAGGCCATCATTGATCCTTCGAGCTGGACACCGCCGCCCGTCTTCCAGTATATTCAAAAGGTGGCCAAGCTCTCCACCAAGGACATGACACGGATTTTCAACAACGGCCTGGGGCTCGTGGCCGTTGTAAGCGACGAGGAGATTGACGAAGTCCTCTTGCGGCTAAAGGCCATGGGTGAGTCCGCCTATCACATAGGATCCGTCGAAGCAAGGGACGAAGGGGCCGAGGCGATCCAGTTCAAGAAATGACCGCGATCGGCCTCCCAGAGAGGCCCCGTCAAAGTTAGTCGTGGCCTTTTGGGTGCCACGGAGACTACAATACCCCAAGAAGACAGGAGGTCCTTATGTTTGGACTTGGAACCACCGAACTCATCGTCATCGGAGTCATTGTATTCCTCATCTTTGGGGCCAGGAGACTCCCTGAAATCGGCAAAGGCCTGGGCGGAGCCATAAAGGAATTCCGGCAAGTCAAGAAGGAGATCAGCGGAGAGGAAGAGACCAAAGAGACGGAGAACAACAAGGGCCAGGAAAAGGAAAATTCGCCATCTATCGAAAACAAGCTGGCAGGTAAGGTGTTGGATCAGGTCCCCGGTGTAAAGCAGGCCAGGGACGTCAAGGAAAAGGTAGAGAAGGTAAAGAAGATCATGGATTGAAGATCGGATTCAGCGACGGTTATCGTGAAGGAAGATCTCCACGGAGCACCTCACTTCAGTCCCTCTCCCGAAAAGATCAGGGAGATCCTGCAATCCCTCGAGACCATTGCCATCGTGGGTCTCTCACACAAGGTAGAAAGGGACAGCAACAGGGTGGCCAGGTATCTCATGGTGCACGGTTATGAGATCGTGCCGGTCAATCCCGGCCAGAGGGAAATCCTGGGGAGACCCTGCTACAAGAGCCTGTCCCACATACCTTATCCCGTTGACGTCGCAGACCTCTTCCTGAACCCCTCTCGGGTAATGCCCGTGGTGGAGGAGGCCATAGAAAAGGGCATCAAGATAATATGGATGCAACTCGGGGTCATTCATCATGAGGCCGCGGCCAAGGCTGGACAGGCAGGTATCACTGTTATCATGGATAGGTGTATCAAGCAGGAACACGAGAGACTTGGACTCCGCCCGACTTGATTGGCTCGGGAATTACGGGGCAGCAAAGACAGATCGCAGTCCTACAGGTATTCTTCCTGGGCCATCTCGGCAAGCTTGAATTTTTGAACCTTCCCCGAGCTTGTCATGGGAAACCCTGACACGATCTTGTAGAAGGCCGGGACCTTGCTGCTGTCGATCTTCCTTCCCACGTACCGTGACAGATCTTCCAGGGACAGGCGAGAACCTTCTCTCAATTTGACCCAGGCGGCCACCTCCTGCCCCCTCTTGGAGTGAGGAAAGCCAAAGACCTGGACTTCGGAGACCTCCGGAAGCTGGTAGATAACTTCCTCCACTTCGGTGGGCGTTATCTCCACGCCATCTCTAACGATCACATCCTTCAGTCGACCCGTTATCGTGATATATCCCTCTTCGTCCATCTCTCCGAGGTCTCCTGAATGGAACCAGCCTCGCCTGTCGACAGCGGATGTCGTTGCCGCAGGCATCTTGTAGTACTCTTTCATCAGGAGACCCTTGACACAGATCTCCCCCTGGGTGCGCGGAGGCAAATCCTTGCCGGTCCTCGGACAGACGATCTTTACCTGGTTACACTCGAGGGGAGTACCGATGGTTGCAACCCTCTTTTCAAGGGCATCGCGGGGGTGGGTCATTGTAATCCAGGAACAGGTCTCCGTGATGCCATAGCCCACGGTGATGTCAGATACCCCGAGATCCCTCACCAGCCTTTTCATGAGCTCCATGGGGCAGGGCGCCCCGCCGAGGATGCCCTTTTTTACGCTCGCCCACTTCTTCTTGTTGAACTCAGGATGATCCAGAAGGGCGATGAGCATGCTCGGTGATCCGTATATGGCGGTACATCTTTCCCTGTAGATCGCCCTTAGGATCTTTGCAGGGTCAAAGGAAAGGCATGGCATGACAAGGGACGCCCCCGCCAAAATGGCCGTCAGGGCAACACAGGTGTTTCCGAACATATGGTACAGCGGGATGAAGAGACAGAGCCTGTCTGCCTCGCTCAACCCCTGCCGCCTCGCAGAGACCAGGGACTTGTTGATCACCCCGATGTGATCGAGGACCACTCCCTTGGGCCTCCCGGTGGTCCCGGACGTATACATTATGGCAACAGGGTTCTCTGGCCGGACGTCCCGTTCCCTCTTGCCGAGCTCATCTTCTTCCAGGTCTTCGCCCGTTGCCGCCAGCTCGGTCCAGGGTGTCGTATCCGGGAATGATTGTGTTGCCACAACGATGACGTGTTCCAGAAAAGGCATATCATCCCTTAATTCCCTGATCACATCCACGTATTCCGTATCCTCCAGGCCGCGGGCCAGGATAACGGCCCGCGCATCCGATTGCTCCAGGATGTACCCCAGTTCGTCTGCCTTGATCTCCGGGTTGATGGGTACGAGGACTGCCCCTATCTTGGCCAGGGCAATCTGTGCCACGATCCACTCAGGGATATTCGGGGCCCACAGTGCAACCCTGTCCCCCTTTTCAATATCCAGTTTCATGAGCCCCTTTGCCGTCCTGTTGATCTCCCACGAGAGGAGCCCGTAGTTGTACCGCGGGCCTATCTCAGTATGGATCAGGGCATCATTGTTGGGGTATCTTTCACAAACCTCGTTGAACACGTGGCCAATGGTCTTCTTCAGGATTTCCATGGCTGGCCCCCTTTCAGGATCGTGCATCAAAGCCCCTTAGGTCTAACCGCACAAATGGTCATCCGGCAAGCACGCGGGTCAAAAAGATATTAAGCCAAACCGCCCCATAAAGCAACAGGGTCTTTTCCAAACAGGCTGTTGCCCAAATGACGAAAGGATGGTGGATAGCCCCTTGGGAGGTCTTTTCACAAGGCTCAATCAAATTCCTCCCAGACATTAGAAACGGCACCAAACACTTAACAGAAGGCCTAAATAGCCCCAAGAGATCATCTCCACCGGAGTCTCGTCCTTCTGTGCCTGACTGGAGACGACTGTGAGGATTATGGGGGCGCACAAGAGGTAAGGACGAATATTGAGCCTTGTGAAAAGACCTCCTAAGGGGCTACAGGCGGCTCTGATATGCCCCCGTTCGGTGGCAAAAATTAGAAGGTTTTGGGCAACAGCCTGTACAAGGGTGAACCCCGAGCACTATCCCTTCCCGCGCCTCCTTCTGAAGGTCTCCGGACAATAACGCTTGCAGGTGCCCGGGCGGTGTGCCCCCCGTAGTATTGAATATGACCTCCTCTTCTGGTAAAAAGGATCTATGAGTCTCGTCAGCGGCATTGACATATCCATAACCTTCCCCGGAAAGGAACTTTTCAGGGGCCTCGACTTCCAGGTAGAGCCGGGAGACCGGATCGGTCTGGTCGGCCCCAATGGCTCAGGAAAATCCACGATCCTCAGGTTGCTCGCCGGTGAGGTTTCACCGGACAGGGGCGAGATCAGGATATCCAGAGGAACCCGTATCGGCTATCTGCCCCAGGACGTCCAGGAGGCCCTCTCAGGCCCCCTGTTGGAAGCCCTCCTTGACTCCATCCCGGGAAGGGCATCTCTCCGGGACGAGATCCTTGCCATTGAGCAGGCACTGAAGAACTGCCCCGAAAGGGAAGATCAGGTCAGGCTTGCGTCCCGTCTGGCCGGGGCACACCAGGAATTTCATGACCTGGATGGGCGCTTTCCCCGACACAGGGCGGAAAAGATCTTGGTCGGCCTTGGCTTTGCCGAGGAGGACTTCGGGAATGACATCGGCACCCTCAGTGGCGGCTGGAAGATGAGGGCTGCCTTAGGGTGCATCCTCTACCAGAACCCCGATCTCCTTCTCCTTGATGAGCCTACCAACCACCTGGACCTTCCTTCTGTGCGCTGGCTGGAGGAGTTCCTCAGGGACTTTGAAGGGGCCCTCCTGCTGGTCTGCCACGACAGGGACTTCCTCAACCGCCAGGTAAGCCGGGTTTTCAGCCTGGAGCCCGAAGGCCTGAGGACTTACAGGGGAAACTATGATGCCTATCTCACGGCCAGGGAGGAAGAAAGAAAGACCCTGGAGGCCCGGGCGCGCAACCAGGAACAGAAGATAAAAGAGGCCAGGAAGTTCATTGAGAGGTTCAAGGCAAAGGCAAGTAAGGCGAGGCAGGCCCAGAGCAAGATCAAGTTGGTCAAGAAGATCGAGCTCGTCCAGACCCACAGGAAGCAGAAGACCATCCGTTTCTCCTTCCCCCAGGTCCCCAAGACCGGGAGGGACGTCCTGGCCCTCAAGAGGATCTCAAAGGCCTTTGATGGCAAGGTGCTTTACCGGGACCTGGATCTTAGGATCCAGAGGGGGGACAGGGTTGCTCTCATAGGAATCAACGGCGCCGGCAAGACCACGCTGCTGAAGATCATTGCCGGCGAGCTCGAACCCGACCGAGGAAAGATCGTCCTGGGCCATGGTGTGATCATGTCTTACTATGCCCAGCACCACTCCGATATGCTCAACCCCCGAAATACCGTCCTGGAGGAAATCCACGGGGAAGCCCCCCATGAGACAGCGGGGTTCATACGGGGCGTCTGCGGGGCCCTTCTCTTTTCAGGGGACGATGTCTTCAAGACTATTGGCGTGCTCTCCGGCGGAGAGAGGGCAAGGGTAGCCCTGGCCAAGATACTGGTCAACCCGGGCAACCTGCTCCTTATGGATGAGCCGACCAACCACCTGGACATCGTATCTTCTGAGATACTCATTGATGCCCTTTCCGGCTTCACAGGCACCCTCCTGTTCGTCTCCCACAACCAGTCATTCATCAACCGGCTGGCAACCAGGATATGGGACATTCGTGACGGAACCTTTATCGAGTACCGCGGTAACCTTTATGAATACTACGAGCATATCTCGAGGCAAGGGACCACGGCCTTGCCGGGTGATGCCGAACAGGAGCTCAACGCCCGCAGAAACGAGACTGAATCGACTGCCACTACCCATCTGCGAAGAAAGGAGATAAGAAGAGAGAGGGCCGAAAGGCGGCGCATCATCAGTGAACGACTCAACCCGATCCGGGAAGAACTGGCTAGGCTCGAGGGCCGCATCGACGAGATGGAACACAGAAAGGCAGAACTGGAAAAGGCCCTTGCAGACCCCGATATTTTCAGGGATAAGCAAAGGAGTCTCCCCCTGCTCAAGGAATACACGGGACTCAAGAACAAGATCGAGGAACTCCTTGGTCGATGGGAATACAAGCAGGAAGAACTTGAATCCGCCAGAAGAGAGCTTGGCCTTCCTGAGGAGCAGCACGGGGTCACAAGTGGCGATTAAACCGAGCCTACCAAGCCGGCAGTCATTATGGAGTAAGGCAACCGCCTTGCCGTAATATGGACCGAGCCGACCGTGTCGGCGGCTGCAAAGCAACCACTCGGACGTCCCCGAGGTTCCCAAAAGCCGCCCCGGTTGGCTGACGCAACAAAAGGAGACGCTATGGAAATAGAAGAGGAACACAAGGAACTGCTGAGGCGCCTGGGCCTCAAGGACGATGACTTTCATCTTTTCGACGGCAGGCATGTCTCCTACGAATTCCACGAGGAAAAGGGGGTCCGACTCTATGACCCCAACTATGAAACATCCTACGAGGAGTACATAGATATCGACGGGTGGAGCGCATGGAGTTCGGAAAGGGACAGCTTTATGAGCGATATCCTCAAGGGTGCCAGGGAAGAAGCCCGGCGACGTGAAGAAATGAGTTCCAGGCCATCGGAACAAGAGATCGAGCAAACCCTCAAGGCAAAGTTTGAGGACAAAGAGACCAAGGATGACAGTGAAACTCGCTGAATTCGTTGAGAGCATCAGGACCCATCCGGAATTCGGGCCTGCCTACGTCCATCATCACTATGCCCCACCCAGGGCGGCCGCCTTCGGCCCTGACCCCGGTCTTCCCCCCGAGATCAGCCTGCTGGTACGGCGTCAGGGGATAAAGGACCTCTTTACCCACCAGGCAGATGCGATCCGCCTGGTCAGGGCCGGCAAACACGTCCTGGTCGCAACGCCCACGGCCAGTGGCAAAAGCCTCATCTATAACGTAGCTGTCCTTGAGACCCTCCTTGAAGATCCCGGGGCCAAGGCCCTTTACATCTTCCCCCTCAAGGCCCTGGAGCAGGACCAGATGAAGGGCCTCTTTGCCTTCCTCGAGGGGATTCGGGACAAAGGGATTCGGGCCGGCATCTATGACGGGGATACCTCCTCTTACGTGCGAAAACAGATCAGGACAAATCCCCCCCACATAACCTTTACCAACCCGGACATGCTCCACAGGGGCATCCTTGCCCACCACGAAGGCTGGGAGGGGCTCTTCCGGAACCTCCGGTTCGTTGTCCTCGACGAGGTCCATACCTACAGGGGGATCTTCGGCTCACACATGAACCAGGTCATCAGGAGGCTCAAGAGAATCTGCTCAGGTTACGGCTCTTCTCCCCAGTTCATTCTCCTCTCAGCCACCATCAATAATCCGGGAGAGTTCGGTACGAGCCTGATCGGGGAACGGATTGAGGTGGTTGACTCCACCGGATCACCCAAGTCGGGGCAGTACTTCCTCTTCCTCAACCCCGAATCCAGTTCCAACTTCTCTGCTGCCCGCCTCTTTGTCTACTGCATCGAATCCGGTTTCAGAACCATCGCCTTTACCCAGGCCAGGAAGATCACCGAACTGATTCACCTCTGGATATCCCAGCTCGCCCCCCGCATAAGGAACAAAGTAAGTTCCTACCGGGCAGGCTTCATGCCTGAGGAGCGGCGGGAGATCGAGCAGAGACTCGCCAGGGGCGACTTGCTTGGCGTCGTCAGCACCAGTGCACTGGAGATGGGCATAGACATCGGGTACCTGGACATATGCATCCTGGTGGGCTATCCCGGAACCATCATCAACACCTGGCAGAGGGGAGGACGGGTGGGCCGCTCCGGAAGGGAGTCTATGATCATCCTGATCGCAAAACCTGATGCCCTGGACCAGTATTTCATGAAGCACCCCCATGAGATATTCGAGAGGTCTTACGAGGCCGCCCTGCTGGACCCCAATAACCCCCACGTGGTAAAGGCCCACCTGCCCTGTGCCGCCTCAGAAAGGCCGATCACCTTGGATGACGAGAGGTTTTGGCCCCAGGACCTGCCCCGGTACCTGGAAGAACTGGAGATCGAGGGAGGCCTCAGCCGCACCGCAGAGGGGACCCCCACCTGGTTCTCGACCAGGAAGAGGCCCCACCTCAAGGTCAACATCAGGTCCACCGGCGACACCTTTACCATATTCGCCAGGGATACGGGGGAGGCCATTGGCACCGTAGACGGGATCCGGGCATTCAAGGAATGCCACCCCGGTGCCATATACCTTCACAGGGCCAACCAGTACCTGGTCGATCACCTCATCCTGGAGAAGAAAGACATTGTTGCGCAAAAGACCGATCTCAACTATTTTACCAGGTCCCTCACTGAGAAGGAGACAGAGATAATAAAGGTCCACAGGAGCAAGCCCAAGGGCCAATTCCTCGTAAGAGAGGGGATCGTCAAGGTCACGGAGCAGGTCGTCGGGTATGAAAAGAGGGCACTCCCCGGTCAGGAACTCATGGGTGTCTTCGACCTGGACCTCCCGTCACAGACCTTTGAGACCATGGGTTTCTGGATCGAGATCGAACCCATGGTCCAGAGGCTCGTAGAGGGCAAGGGCAGGCACTACATGGGTGGGATACACGCCATAGAACACGCTGCAATAGGACTCTTCCCTCTCTTCGCTCTTTGCGACAGGAATGACATTGGCGGCATATGCTATACCCACCACCCGCAGGTGGGGAAGAGCGCCATCTTTATGTATGACGGGCACCCGGGTGGCGTGGGCCTTGCCCAGCGCGGTTTCAACGTCGTCCTGGAACTCCTCCAAAAGACCCTGGACCACCTGAGCGCCTGTGAATGCGAGGAAGGGTGCCCCAGCTGCATCCATTCTCCCAAGTGCGGTTCCGGGAACAAGCCCCTGGATAAGAAGTCCGCCGTGATGGTCCTGGAATTCCTGGTCGGCAAGACCCCGATCGCCCTCATCGAGGATGCGAGTACCCCAGAACCTCCGGACCTGACACTGGAAGAGGGGAAAGTTCCCCTCCCGTCATCCGAGGGCCCTCGGGTCATGTTTCTGGACCTTGAAACCCAGAGGTCGGCCCAGGAGGTCGGTGGCTGGCAGAACCTCCACCTCATGGGCATATCCGTGGCCGTCCTCTACGATAGCCTGGAAGACCGTTTCCTGACCTTCCGGGAGGACAATATAGACGACCTCGTGACCCATCTCGAAAGGGCCGGCCTAATCGTGGGCTTCAATATCAAACGCTTCGACTACGGTGTCCTGGAGGCCTATACGCCCAGGGACCTCCTGGGCCTCAAGACCTTTGATATCCTTGAAGATGTTTACAGGAGGCTGGGCTTTCGCATCAGCCTGGACCACCTGGCCAAGGAGACCCTGGGTCGCGCCAAGACGGCGGACGGCCTCCAGGCCATTGAATGGTTCAAGCAGGGAGAGATGGAAAAACTCGCGGATTACTGCCGCCATGACGTGGAGATAACCAGGGACCTCTTCTACTACGGTCTTGAAAAGGGGCACTTCCTTTACAGGACCAGGGACAATAACCAGAAGGTCTTCCTCCGCCTCGATTGGAACCTGGAGAATATGCTTGGGACCACGAAGTCCTGAATCCTGGAGAGCGGCATGACCTTGGAACGGGCAGGCACGAAGGCCTTCGATTGCAAGAGATGCGGCACATGTTGTTACGGGGAGGGAGGGATTTTTCTGGACCCCGAGGAAAGGGACACGATAGCCGCGTTCTTGCGCATCACCCCCCGTGAACTTCAGGCCCGCTATTGCGAGCAAAGGAATGGCCGTCTGTCCGTAAAGACCGGTAGAGACAATTATTGCATCTTCTACCACAGGGAAAGGCAATGTCTTATCCATGAAGTGAAGCCCAGAGTGTGCTCTCTGTGGCCCTTTTACCCGGCGCTCCTGAAAGACCCGGATGCCTGGCTCCTGGCACAGGATGCCTGTCCCGGCATAAATTCGCGTGTCTCCCACGAGGAATTCAAACGGCAATCTCCAAAATAATCCCCAACCTCTTCTCCTTCTTGCTGTAGGAGCAGCTTCTAGCTGCGATCCCTCTCTCCTCCCCCCTGTATGAGCACCTTGCAGGTGCGATCTTCCCCCATGACCTAAAAAACCTTGATGCCCTGTCACCCAATGGCTTATATAGGAGTCTATGTTAACAATCTCCTACCAGCAGAAATACCTTATGGACCTTGCAAAAGAAGCCAAAGATGTACTCCATCAATTCCTGGACCTTATCTACCCGCCCAGGTGTATCATCTGTCAGGAATTCCTGGAAAAGAAGGCTCGTATCCCGGATAATGGTCCTGTCCCGCTTTGCCCCTCCTGCTTGGGCGGCTTTCAGGAAACCCCACCCTCCCACTGTTCTGTGTGCAGCAGGCCCTTTGAATCCACACTGGAGGATGTCCACACCTGCGGTGCCTGCCTCATGAAACCGCCCAGGTTCAAACGGATCGCAGTACCATATCTCTATGAGGGCACTCTCATGGACGCCATCCATCAGTTCAAATACGGAGGAAAAAGCCACATGGCTGGAACCCTCGCACGGCTCCTCATGCCCTGCGCTGCTCAACTGGCACGGGAAATCGGCAATGTCCTCGTCATGCCTGTCCCACTCCACCCGAAGAGACTCCGGGAAAGGGGATTCAACCAGAGTCTCCTCCTGGCACGGTCCGTTGCCAAGGAGCTCACCCTCCAGCTGGACTACCTCTCCCTCAGGCGAATCAAATACACCGCACCCCAGACCAGCCTCAAGAAGGACGAGCGGCGCAAAAATGTCAGGAAGGCATTTGAGCTCACCCGCAAAAATGTGGTAAAAGGGGAAAAGGTCGTCCTGGTGGATGACGTGGCCACCACAGGCAATACCTTGAACGAGTGCGCAGGAGTCCTCCTGAGGGCCGGCTGCAAAGAAGTTTATGCCCTGGTCCTTGCCAGAACAGCGGGCTATTGATTTCAGGCAGTCCCGCCCTCCTATGGAGCGAGCCGACCGTGTCGGCGGGTATTATGGAGTCAGCAACCATGTTGCCGCCCCAAAATGGAGTTCACCAAACGCCTCAATCTCTTGAAATCACCGGGGTATAGAAATGGCACACTACTCTCAAAAGGTCATGGACATCGCCCAAGTTAAGAATATAGTGGCTTCTTTGAAAGCTGAAGGCAAAAAGGTCGTATTTACAAACGGCTGCTTTGACATCCTGCACCCTGGCCACACCCGTTACCTTGCCGCAGCCAGGGACCTCGGAGATTTTCTCGTAGTGGCCGTGAACAGCGATCGCTCGACGAGGGTCATCAAAGGAGACAAACGGCCCGTCATGCCCCAGGATGCCAGGACTGAGGTCCTTGCCGCGTTGAGTTTCGTGGACCTAGTCACCATCTTCGATGAAGAAACCCCTTACAGGGTCATCGAGGTTTTACAGCCGGACATCCTGGTCAAAGGAGGTGACTGGAAGGAAGACGAGATCGTGGGGGCCGATATCGTGAAGAAAGCGGGCGGTGAAGTCAGGCGGATTCCCTATATCTCCGGCTATTCCACCACGGAGATTATCGAAAAGATCAAGGTGCGCTGATCAGACCCAAAATGAGGCCCCTTTTGGAGTCGCCTTGCCTTTTCCGACTGATTCTGCTATTTTCCCGTCTATAAGGTTCTGCTGATTGTATGTGTGCGCCCATAGCTCAGCTGGATAGAGTGACGGACTACGAATCCGTAGGTCGCAGGTTCGAATCCTGCTGGGCGCACCAGCAAAATTAAGCAGTTAGCTGATCCCCTTAATCCTCTATATTTTTCTAACGTCGTTTTGGTACAATAAAGGTGCACTTTTTTGGGGCATCTAGGTCCTCTTTGTCCAGCAATAGCGCAGCGTATTTCACCAGGAAGGGGCCAAATTCACGCCTCCGACGAAATGGGATTTGCATTATCGATCTCTGCCTTTCCCCATCCCCTGTAGGAGCAAGCTCTGCTTGCGATCCGTCTTTTATGGATCGAGGCAACCGTGTTGCCGTCCCCCCCCCATCCGTGAATTCCGGGACGCTCTTTTAAAATTTAATAACTCAATCCATGAGTGAATAGTTACCCTTCTTGGCGATGGCCTCTCCCCTCTCAACAGAAAACCCCACACCGGCAAGACTCATTTCCAGTCTTTTCGCCAGCTCCGTATGCGAAATACCCAATT
>JAFDHO010000205.1 GCA_019308745.1 Deltaproteobacteria bacterium | reverse complement strand
TCCCCCACTGACAAGTCGCGAAAAGACGGCGCCCTCCCGCCAGTCACTCCAGAAAAGGCATCATCACCCGTTCTCCGTATCTGAGGAGGCATTTCAAAAGGCTAAAATGTTACGCCGGTTCTAGTTTACGAGACTTTGCGTCGGCGCGGGTATCCTGCCCCCGAGACCAATGAAGCCCGCAGAACTGCCATGGTTCTTCACGGGGATGATCGTGGCCTCACCCAAGAGCCCGCCGAAATAGGCCTTTTCACCTGCCCCCTTCCCCGGTACCGGGATGAGCCTGGTGGCCGTTGTCTTGCGGTTGATGACCCCGATGGCCATTTCGTCTGCGATGATCCCGGCAATTGTCTCTGGAGCAATGTCTCCGGGAAGGGCTATCATGTCGAGACCTACTGAGCAGACACTCGTCATGGCCTCCAGCTTTTCAAGGCTCAGGTACCCCTTACGGGCAGACTCGGAAATATTGAGGTCTTCGCTCAGGGGTATAAAGGCGCCGCTTAGGCCTCCTACAAAGGAACTGGCAAAGGCGCCCCCTTTCTTGACCGCATCTGTAATAAGGGCGAGTGCTGCCGTGGATCCCGGGACTCCTATGCTCGTCAATCCCAGGCTCTGGAAGATCTCCCCCACACTGTCTCCGACATGGGGCGTGGGCGCAAGAGACAGGTCCACGACGCCAAAGGGGACATCCAACCTTTGAGCGACCTCCCTTCCAATGAGCTCACCGACACTCGTGACCTTGAAAGCAGTCCTTTTTATGAGTTCCGACAGTTTTCCGAGTTTCAGCCCCGGGGTTGACGCCAGGGCCCTGTCAATGGCTTTTCTTACCACACCCGGCCCGCTAACCCCGACGTTTATCACAGCATCCGGCTCTCCGATTCCGAGATAAGCGCCTGCCATGAAGGGCACGTCCTGGGGAATATTCGCAAAGACGCAGAGCTTGGCACAGGCTATTCCGTCTGAATCGGAGGTAAGCTCTGCTGCAGACTTTATCACCCGCCCCATCAGGCTCACGGCATCCATGTTGATCCCGGCGCGCGTGGAGGCTACGTTGACCGAAGAGCAGACCCTGTTTGTACGTGCAAGGGCCTCAGGGATGGCGTCTATCAGCGCCAGGTCCCCTTTGGCAAATCCCTTTTCGACCAGGGCGCTGAATCCCCCTATGAAATCCACACCCACTTCCTTAGCTGCGGAATCGAGGGTCTCCGCCACATCCACCAACTGCGAGGACGAAAACGGTGCGCCCGAGACAGCAATGGGGCTCACGGCAATCCGCTTGTTCACAACGGGGATTCCGTATCTGTCCCCCACCTCATCACACACCGGGACCAGATCCCTTGCCAGGGCAATTATTCTCTCCCTGATCTTTGCCTTGTATTCATCGAAGTCGTCGCTTGCGCAGTCGAGCAGGCTGATTCCGAGGGTAACCGTGCGAACATCAAGGTTTTCGTTCTTCAACATTTCGAGTGTTGACAGGATATCACGATGGCTTAGCATGGCGCATTCTCTCCTGACGTGGCCCCATAGCCACATTTCTTGTTCTCTAAACCCTGTTGATTGCCTCGAAGATATCTCGATGCTGTATGTTAATATCCTGGCCCAATTCAGCCGCCCTCTTTCTTAAGGCATCACGAAAACTTTCCAGTTCGATATCCAGGGGGACATCCACCTCGTAGATCATGATGTTGCTGTTGGGATCATCCCCACCCCTGAAAACGGCCTTCAGATTCGTGATGTTGACTCCGAACCTGGCCATCACCTCAGTGACCCCTGCCACCAGTCCTATACGGTCTGTCCCGAAGGTCGTCACCACGAATGGTTCTGCCGCATATGAGGGGCCCTCCTCCCTGGCGGGTTCAAGTCCTTTTACCCTGACATTGATGTCCAGGGATCGCAACCCGCCCTCAAGCCTCTCAAGGAGGTCCAGGGACCGGAGGTCATCCGGCAGGCTGACAATGAAGATACCGGCGAACTCGGTTTGCAGTATTGTCTGGCTGACGTCTTCGATATTACACTTGCCTTCGGACAATATCTTCGAAACAGCCGCTACAATGCCCGGTCTATCCCTTCCAAGTATTGATATCACGACCTTTTCCATGATCTGATTCCATCTTCCCTTTCAAGAGGACTTTGGATTTTCCGGCCCTTGAGCAGGGCCTCCAGGGTGGTTACCGGGGTCTCCTTTTCCCGTGAGAAACATGTTGTTTCAATTGCCGGATCTTCTTTTCCGGGCCTTGGGCAGGTATCCGGTAACATTAAACCTGCCGGTGGAAAAAGTCAACACGTGGGCCTTTAACGTTTCTTATCCTTTCATGCGATCGGCCTCTTCAAAGTCAGGCATATCCACCGATCGGTCAAGGAAGAGGCGCTCCAGCCCGTCACCGATCTGCCCAAAGTTCCTTGCGGACAAAGGGACTGCATTGCTGGGTAAATTGGATCAAGGAATCCAGTTTTTCCCGCGCCCTGCCAGAGTCTATTGCCTCAGCCGCCCTTTCGATTCCTTCCCCTATACTGCCGTCAATCCCAGCCACCAGGAAAGAACAGGCGCTATTGAGCAAGACCATATCTCTCTTTGGCCCTTTCTTACCTTCCAGGATCTCCTGTATAATCCTCGCATTGTCCCTTGCATTTCCTCCCCTGATCTCTTCCGGCCTTGCCCTCTTGAAGCCGAACTCCTCGGGCGCTATCTCATAGTTGGTGATTTTTTGATCTTTCAAGTGGGACACCCGCGTGGCCCCGCATATGCTCACCTCGTCGTAGGTCCCTTCACCGAAGACAACCAGGGCCTCCCTGGTGCCCAGATTGCGTAAGACTCTCGCCATCTTTTCCGTAAGTTGTGGCTCGTAAACCCCGAGAACCTGGACATTGGCCCCAGCAGGATTTGTCAGGGGGCCAAGGAGATTAAAGAGGCTTCTGATCCCCACCTCCCTTCTTGGGTTTGCGGCGTACTTCATTGCCCCGTGAAAGTGGGGGGCATAGAGAAACCCGATTCCGATCTCCCTGATACACCTCTCAACGTCGGCGTGGTTGATATCCAGTTTGACACCGAGGTTCTCAAGGACATCGGCACTACCGCAAAGGCTGGACACGGCCCTGTTGCCATGTTTTGCAACCCTGAGTCCGGCCCCTGCGGCGACAAAGGCGGTCGTAGTAGAGACATTGAAGGTCCTTGTCCCGTCTCCTCCCGTTCCCATCACGTCCAGTATGGTCTCGTCATCGATATTGATTTCGTCCCGATCAATGTTCACAAAATGATTGTTTACCTGGATCTTTTTCGCCCTGACCCTCATGACCTTGGCCGCGCCGGTTATCTCTTCCGCGGTTTCGCCTTTCATCCTCATGGCCACCATGAAGGCCCCGATTTGAGCCCCGGTGGCCTTCCCGCTCATAATTTCTTCCATGACCTCTTCCATCTGGGATTGTGTTAGGTGTTCACCCCTTAAGGCCTTTGATATCGCCTCCTTTATCATCTTCAATTCCTCCCTGTTTCCAAAAAGTTGCTTATAAGGGCAGATCCGTGAGTTGTCATTATCGACTCGGGGTGGATCTGGACCCCTTCTACCCACTATTCCCCGCGGCCGGACCCATGATCGCCCTTTCCCCGGCAACGCCGGACCTTCCCTGTTCCGCCTCCCAAAGAAAAAGGCCGTGGGGATCTTGAAACCCACGGCCTTTCTATATGAGACAAAAAAACCGTGGGGCCCTCAGGAGATGGCCCCACGGTTCTGTATGCTTACGTTGTTACACTACCCCGGCAGGCTCACCTCCTAACAGGAGTTGAGCCACCACCAGTGGCGCAGCGAGAAGGATTTCTTTTTCGACACTCGTTTCATGTTTAACTCTTTTAAGTTTGCCCAAGAAAATTGTCAAGAAAAAAGTGGATCTACAACTTTTTTCTTGACACGGGAGACAGCCTCATTGATAATACGCACCATTGTATACTATTTTTCTCTGGTTTATGACAATGCAGAATATTAATCAATCCGGGCTGTTTTTTGGCTTTTATTTCTGGGGGAGGAGACTGCCCATGGATTGATGTGCGTATAAGGAGTATCAAGGCCGTGGGCAAGAAATAGAGCCCACGGCCTTTTTTTTCGGGCTTTCATTGAATCCATTACAGGGCCTATCGGGGTAGAGAATGAACATCGTACTGGTCGGATATCGTTGCAGCGGGAAGACCACGGTGGGTAAGATCCTGGCATACAAAATGGGCCGAGAGTTCATCGACACGGATCAAGTGATAGAGGAGATCATGAGCTGCCCCATCAGTTCGATAGTTGCCCAAAAGGGATGGAATTACTTCCGGGAAATAGAAAAGAAGGTGATACGGGAGAGCTCCAGGCTGAATGACCGGGTAATCGCCACCGGAGGGGGCGCTATCCTTGATGCTGAAAACGTGACCAATCTCAGGAGCAATGCATTCCTTATATGGTTGGATGGCAACTCCGACGTCATGAAAGAACGCTTCAAGAGTCAACATGGTTCAGCCCATTCTCGCCCCCCATTGACCGGAGCGGATCCCCTGGAAGAGTTCGATGAGGTCATGGAGTCCAGGAGGACCGTCTACGAAAAAGCCGCCCACTACGCAGTGGATACGAGCTTTCTTACATCGCTCGAAGTAGCAGATTCAATCATGAGACACTTGCCGAATGGGGAGAGGGCCTAGGGAGATGGCTGCAAATTCTTTTGGAGAGATCTTCAGGATTACGACTTATGGTGAATCCCACGGAAGGGGTTTGGGCGTGGTGATTGACGGCTGTCCTCCTCTTATACGCTTGAAGCCCGGGGATTTTGCCAAAGACATGGCAAGGAGGAGGCCCGGTAAGCACATCGGAGATTCCCCAAGGAGGGAGGAAGACACCGTTGAAATACACTCCGGCGTCTTTGAAGACAAGACAACAGGTGCACCTTTGGCCCTGTTTATCAAGAACAGGGATGTGGATAGCAGGCCCTATGAGATTCTCAAAGAGCTCTTTCGGCCGGGGCATGCTGACTACACCTACTTCAAGAAATACGGCCACTACGACTACCGGGGAGGAGGGAGATCATCGGCCCGCGAGACCGCAGCCAGGGTTGCAGCCGGTGTCGTGGCGAAGAAGATCATCGAGCCCCTTGGCGTCAAGGCGATTGGCTACACCCTGGAACTGGGCGGTATCAGGGCCGGAGTCATCAAACTTGAAGAAATCGAGAACAACGCCTTCTACTGCCCTGATCCCGTTGCCGCCCGGAGGATGGAAGAGGCCCTTGCCCGGGCGAAGAAAAGGGGGGATTCCCTGGGCGGTGTCGTGGAAGTGCGTGTAACGGGTTGCCCTGCCGGTCTCGGAGAGCCGGTCTTTGACAAGCTGGATGCGGATATTGCCAAGGCCGTGATGTCTGTCGGAGCGGTAAAAGGTGTCGAGATCGGGGCCGGTTTCGAGTCCGCCAGACTAACGGGGTGGTCAAACAACGACCCTATTGACCCGGGCGGGTTCAGAACAAACAGGGCGGGAGGGATACTGGGAGGAATATCCAACGGCGAAGAGATAGTGGTGAGGGCGGCAATCAAGCCGATTCCTTCTATCTCCCTGGAGCAGGATACCGTTGACAGATCCGGAAGGCCCGCAAAATTGTCCCTTTCAGGCAGGTTCGACACCTCGGCAGTACCTCGCATTGTTCCGATCCTGGAGGCAATGGTCTCCATTGTCATCGCAGATCACTACCTGAGGGCCAAGTCAATGAGGTAATCTGAATCAAAAGGAGGCTAGCGCAATGAATCATCTCAGACTCAGCTCCCTGAACAGCGAAAAGGGGAAAAAGACGATCGTGAAAGTAGCCAACATCAGGGTTGGCGAAGGTTTTGTCGTTATTGCAGGTCCATGCAGCGTGGAGAGCCAAGAACAGACCTTTGAAACAGCTCGTAAGGTCAAGGCGGCGGGCGCCCACATGCTCAGGGGAGGAGCCTTCAAGCCCCGCACCTCTCCCTACGACTTCCAGGGTCTCGGCTTGGAAGGGCTGAAGATCCTGGAAAAAGCAAGACGAGAGACAGGCCTCCCCGTGGTCACCGAGGTGACTGACCCGAGGGACGTCTCCTGGGTATCTGAATATGCCGATGTGCTCCAGATCGGAACCCGGAACATGCAGAACTTCTCCCTGCTGAAGGAGGTCGGTAAGACAGACAAACCCGTGCTCCTCAAAAGGGGCATGTATTCAACCCTGAAGGAGTGGTTGAACTGTGCCGAGTACATTTTAGCAGGAGGCAATCCCCATGTTGTTCTCTGTGAAAGAGGTATCCGAACCTTTGAGACCTATACGAGGAATACTTTGGACCTGAGTATAGTAGCAGCCGTAAAAGAGGTATCCCACCTTCCCATCATTGTGGACCCATCCCACGGGACGGGAAGGTTGAGCATGATAGAACCCATGAGCCTTGCTGCCATGGCTGCGGGAGCTGACGGCATTATCGTAGAGGTTCACTATAACCCGAGCGAAGCACTATGCGACAAGGATCAAGCCATGCCCCCCGAGATGTTTTCCGGGATGATGCG
>JAFDHO010000043.1 GCA_019308745.1 Deltaproteobacteria bacterium | reverse complement strand
CTGAAAGTGCCTCCTGACCTGAGCCATGTCCTCGAGGGATATGAGGGACAGGCCCAGTATGTTGATCCTGTCAGCCAAGAGGAAATGTTAGCCACATACACCCCGGTGGGCAAACAGTCCGGGTGGGGCATTGTGGTGGAACAGTCCAAGGCGGAAACACTTGGGCCCATTAACAGGATCGCCGCGACGACTTTCTACTATGTGCTGGGGTCCTGTCTTCTGGCCTTCCTGGTCATTTCCTATTTCATGCGTAGGATCACCCACCCTATAGAACGCCTTACCACGGTGGCTGCCAGGGTAGAACAACAGGAGCTATTCTCTCCGGAAGAACTCAGGGATATAGCTGACGGGAGAGACGAGATCGCTCGCCTGGCCCGTGTCTTCACCGGCATGGTGACCTCCCTGAAGGAAGCCATCGAAATGCGGGACAAGACTCTGGACTCACTGAGGGAATCCGAGGAGAAATACCGTCTCATGGTGGAAGAGATCAAGGATGTCATTTATATGTCCGATCAAAGCGGGGTGCTTACCTATATCAGCCCTGTGGTGGAATCAGTGACCGGATTCAAACCCTCGGAGCTTATCGGGAAACACTATTCCAAGCTCGTTCATGAAGAGGACTTGCAGGCCCTGAAATCCCACTTCAAGGATGCCCTTTCCGGGAAATACGAATCGGTTGATTACCGCATCTTGACCAAATCAGGTGATTACCGTTGGATCACGGCGTCCAACAAGCCGATCTATGAAGGAGATCGCGTGGTGGGGATGAGGGGGTCCTTTACAGACATTACGGAATCCAGAAGGCTCCAGGACCAGCTCGCCATGGCTCAAAAGATGGAATCAATCGGTACTCTTGCAGGAGGTATCGCCCATGACTTTAACAATCTGCTGACCACGATACTGGGCAATGCGGATATCCTGTTGATGGAGATAGACCGCAGCACTCCCCTGTACGAAGGAATAAGGGACATAAAGGAAGCCGGGACAAAGGCCTCTTCCCTGACTCGGCAGCTCTTGACGTTCAGCAGGAAGGATGTCATCCACCCCGCAGTATTAAACCTTAATGAGGTACTCGCAGAACTCGGTAAAATGCTTAAGCGCCTCATCAGAGAGGATGTCGAACTCTCCATCGCCACTGAGCGCGACTTGTGGGATGTTTACATTGATCCCACCCAACTGGAACAGGTGATTATCAACCTCGCGGTAAATGCCAGGGACGCGATGCCTCAGGGGGGCAAGCTCATCTTTGAAGCAAAGAACGTCGAATTGGATGAGGAGTATTTTCGTTCCCATGGCCTGGAAGGCACCCCTGGTCCCCATGTTCTTTTGGCCATAAGCGATACGGGAGTCGGCATGGATGAGGCGACCAGGGCCAGGATCTTCGAGCCCTTTTTCACGACAAAGGAAATGGGCAAGGGAACGGGCTTGGGCCTGGCGACCGTATACGGGATAGTCAAACAAAACAACGGCTTCATATGGGTTTACAGCGAGCCCGGCAAGGGTACCACCTTCAAGGTCTATTTCCCCAAATGGGACAAGGGAAGATCGTCGACCACTAGGCTTGGGTCCCTCGATAGGGCTGAGCTTAGAGGCTCCGAAACCATATTGATCGTCGAAGACGACCCAATGTTGCTGAAGGTGGCGGGGAATATGTTGCGGCAGTACGGATATGATACTATTGAGGTCGGAGACAGCAAGGAGGCCCTGCGAATCGCAGAGGAATCCGCAGAAAGCATTGATCTGCTACTCACGGACGTGATCATGCCCGGTATGGGAGGCAGCGATCTGGCCGAGAGGGTGAAACTCTCGCGGCCGGACATAAAGGTAATCTACATGTCCGGATATACGGATAATACCATCGTTCATAACGGTGTCCTTGAAAAGGACGTATTCCTGGTGGAGAAACCCTTCACCCCGGAGACCCTTGTCAAGAAAATACGCGAAGTGTTAGACCAATAAGCCGTCAACCTAACGCAGTGCCTTCTCCCCGACTCTGCCGCTTTCATTTCAATGGGCTGTTGCCCAAATCCCTTTGTGCGCTTGCCCCCCGAACAGGAACTATCAAGGAGCTATCGCGCCCCACCATCATTATTGTGCTTTGGGCAACAGTCTGTGAAAAAGCGACCTGTCCTTGACTTCTTGAGATGTTAGCCTACATTGTAGTATCGTTGAACTTCTTTTGGCCCTGGGACATCTTCACACCCGGGATTGACCGTAAGATAATGGGGGGTCCTTGCTATTGCTTGAAATTCTCTGTTGAACACTTATTATGGAGAGGAGAAATCTCAATTTATGAACTCAATGATCTCACTTCCATCATGACCAACCAGGAAATTGCCAAGGTACTGGACCATATCGCCAAGATCCTGAGCATCAAGGGCGAAAACCCCTTCAAGGTGAGGGCCTATTCCAAGGCATCCCAGGTCATAGGGAGCCTGCCCTACCAGCTTTCCTCACTGGAGGACAAGGCGAAGATAACGGAACTCCCGGGCATAGGCCAGGGAATCGCCAAGAAACTGATCGAGCTGACCGAGACCGGCAAACTCGACTACTACGAAGACATCAAGAAGTCAGAATACGCTCCCTTGACAGAGTTTCTCGACATCCCGGGTATGGGGCCCAGGCATGCTCGCCTGGTTTATGATGAACTGGGCATCAACAACCTGGACGAACTGAGGAGAGCGGCCGAGCAGGGAAGGCTGAGACACCTCCATGGCCTTGGTCAGAAGCTCGAGTCGAACATCTTGCAGGGCATCCGGCAGGTCCAGAGGTACAAGGAGAGGTATCCCCTGGCATTCATCTACCCAAGGGCCCAGGAAATACTGGAACAGATGAAGAAGGTGAAACAGATAGAGATGATCACCCTTGCCGGATCATTGAGGAGAATGAAAGAGACCATTGCGGACGTAGATATCCTCGCTTCCTCTAACGCCCCCGAGAAGGTTATGGCTGCCTTTGTCAGCCTGCCCCAGGCAAAGAGGATCATCGCAAAGGGAAAGACCAAGTCCAGCATAGTCACCGGAGAAGGCTTCCAGGTGGATTTGAGGGTCGTGCCGCCCGAGAGCTATGGGGCCGCCTCCCACTACTTTACGGGATCAAAGGCTCACAACATTAAGGTCCGTTCACTTGGCATGAAAAAGGGGCTCAAGATCAACGAATACGGAGTGTTCAGAAAGGAAAGGCAGATAGCAGGCCGCACGGAAGAGGAGATCTTCAATGCCGTTGATCTGCCCTATATCCCTCCGGAATTGCGAGAAGACGCGGGTGAGGTGGAAGCGGGCCTCGAGGGAAAGCTGCCCGATTTGGTGGCCCTTCAAGACATCAAAGGAGACCTTCATGTCCATAGCAACTGGACGGATGGGAACAACAGCATCGAAGAGATGGCCGTGGCTGCGAGGGAGCTGGGATACGAATACCTGGCCATCTGCGACCATTCCCTGGGGCTCAGTGTTGCCAGGGGGCTGACCCCGGAAAGGTTAACAAGACAGGCAGGGGAGATATCGGGGCTGAACAAGAAATTGAAGGACTTCAGGGTCCTCTCCGGTATAGAGGTCGACATAAAGGCCAACGGTGAGTTGGACCTGGCCGAAGACGACCTCCGGAGTCTCGACATAGTAGTGGCGGCGGTCCACAGCAAGTTCAAACTGAGTGAAGGGGAGATGACCAAGCGCCTTATCCGGGCCATCGAAAACCCGGTCGTGCATATCATTGCACATCCGACCGGCAGACTGATCGGCAAGAGGGAGCCCTACCCCGTGGACATGGATAAGGTGCTTGATGCCTGCAAGGCAAACGGAAAGGTCTTAGAATTGAATGCCCACCCCGAGAGGCTGGATCTATCTGACCTGAACTGCAGGAAGGCCCAGGATAAGGGTGTCCTCATCGCGATCTCCACGGACGCACACGCGGACTCCCAGCTCGAACTCATGAAGTTCGGGGTTGCTACGGCACGGCGAGGTTGGATTGAGCCCCGGTCCGTGATCAACACCCTCCCCCTCTCACGCCTCCTTACCAGATTGAACCGATGAGGGCGGCCGGACAGGTCCCTTTCTTCTAATCCCCGCTTATGGGTATCCTCCTGATCCTTTCCCTGGCACCGGCGGACTTGGGCAGGGTGATGCGGAGTAACCCGTCTTTGAAAGATGCCTCGATTCTATCTGATTGAACCTCGCAGGGCAGGGGAAAGGTCCTCTGAAAAGAACCGTAGCGACGTTCAAGCCGGTAATAATCTCCTCCCGTCTCTTCTTCCTGTTCTTTCTTTTCTCCTCGAATCGTGATCCGGTCCTCTGAAACGCTCACTTCGATATCATCCCTGTCAACGCCCGGCAACTCGGCAAGGATTCGAACAGCTTCTTCCGTCTCAGTCATGTCTACATGGGGCCAGTGTAGCTGGACGCCATAGCCAGGCGACCTCCATGGACTCGGCCACTCGCGCCAAGGCCATCGGGATCTCATAAACTCTTCGTACAACCGATCCGTAGCCCTCCTGAGCTCCCTGAAAGGCTGGTCCCATGGGTCGAGATAGAACTCCGGAGACCTCTCCGCCCCCATGGGGACTCCTTCGCGCCTCCTTCGCCTTGGAATCAAATCCTTGGCTTTCTCGGATAGCCCCTTCACTTCCTTCTTGAGTTCTTCAACGTTCTCCCTAAGATCCTCACCGGTCCCCTTGAGTTTCTCCTTGACCTTATCAGTAAGTTCATTGACCTCCCTTGCCAGGTTATCAATCGCCTCTTTCAGTTCTTGACTCGCATCATCTATTTTCTCCCTGACCTTTTCACTTATTGCCATCTCCAATCACCTCCTTGAAATCCCTTTTGGCCGTGATGGAGCCCTGCTTTGTCATCTCCGTGCTGCTTCGCGAATCCTTTCATTTGTTTTGTTCCCGAATAGGGTATATAAGACTGCGCCGCCTAAGCTGTCATGCTTCCGGCAACAGAACCCAAAAGAAAAACTGCCTGAGCCGGGAGCGGCCCCGGGTCATCAATGCCAGGCCGCTCCCTCTCGAGCCCCCCTGTCTCTTGTCAACTCTTGATTGCTATCCTGCGAGGTACCGCAGCTTCCACTTTCGGCAGTCTCAGCCTGAGCACCCCCTCTTTGAGTTCCGCCTCAATCTTTGACTGATCAATCACCTGCGATAGGGTGAACTGCCTGTAGTACTTCCCCGTGCGGTATTCCCTCAGAACATCGACCTCGTCAGGTCCTTCCGGGGCGGTGACGTCACCCTCCAGGGTGAGGACGCTGTCATGAAGATCAATGTTCAGATCGTCAGCCTTTACTCCAGGGATATCGGCGACCAGGGTTATCTCCTTGTCGGTCTCGAAGATATCCACAGCCGGAGTGAAGACCAGTCCCGGCCTGGTCTGCTCTGCCGGCCTGGTCACCTCCCTTTTCTCCTTGACCTGAAGCGCTTTGCTTTCCCTATCTGCCATCATTCATCCCTCCTTTCCTCGAAAGGATACCATCTGGTAGAGCCCCTATTATGTCCGTACCTTGATCTGCTTGGGTTTAGCTTCTTCCGCCTTGGGGAGTAGAACAGTCAGAATCCCGTTGGCACAGTTCGCTTCCACCTTCTCCGTGTTGATCGGAGACGGAAGGGTGATGACTCGACTGAATTTCCCTTCATCTCTCTCTTTTCGGTGGTACCGGACGTTTTCGTTCTCTTCGGGGATCCTTCTCTCACCCGAGATGGAGAGGGTATCGTTGGTTACGGAGATGTCCAATTCATCCGCCTTCACGCCGGGCAGTTCAGCGCGCACGCAGTAGTTGTCCTTGTCCTCTGTCACATTCATCAGCGGAAACACACCGGCTATCGGCTCCCTCAGGATACTGCCCGACAAGTTCTCAAAGAGCCTGTCCATCTCCTGCCTCATGCGTTCCAGTTCGGCAAACGGACTCGCCAGGTCCAAGGTGGGGAAAGGACTCAGTCTCCTCAGTAACATAATGCATCCCTCCTTTCTCTTTTTTTGAAGAAGTCCATCAGCACGGCCTTCTTCCACTTCATTCATGATTAGCTCTCATCAAAGATCCACCGATCCATGGATATTTTCGTCAAAATCAATAAATCCGGTTTTTTGTTTGTCAAGACCCGATCGAAAAATTTGCTTCTTCGGGCCAGCGGTCCCTTGACAAGATTTGATTTGTGATTAGAAATTTTCTAGTGCTCGACAATAGGCTGTTTTCGCAGCATTTATTTGCTCAACCTGTCCGTCAACACCAGGACAAGAGAGGTACTGAAATCATGGCCCGGAAGAGACGACATGGTGGCATATCAAAAGGGGAGGGCTTAAGGCGCTCATTGGAATGGATCTTGTTGGTCATTTCGCTCTCTCTCAGCCTGATTCTGGCCCTTCCCGAAAGGACCGATGCCACAGACATGGAAAAGGACAATGCGCCGAAGGCAAACCTGTCCCCCGGTGTTGTCTTGACGCCGGGCAAGGCCCACCGCCCTGGCCCCCTCCTGCCGGGAGAATCCATGCCGACCCAAAAGGAAGGGAACTCAGGCGGATTAAGAGACGACGAGCTCGCCCGAAAGATAAGGGAGGAGATCCTAACTGACCCGTTTATTGAAAGCAGCCATATCCAGGTCAGCGTGGAAGATGGCGTCGCCACCCTCAGGGGAACCGTCAGGAGTTGGACCGAGCACGCCGCAGCCACGGCAGATGCATTCCAATCCGGAGCCAAGGAAGTCAAGAACCAACTCCAGGTCATTGAGCAAACCCTGGTTGCAGGCCATAGGGAGTAGAATTGGGACATCCCTATTAGGGGCGTGTGCCCTTTGCACCTGAGCACGCACAATAGGCGGCATCCTATCCAAAGATGAACGAGCGCGCCAGCCGCTGGTTGGCACCCATCACAGGCCTTTTTCATCCCATTCCTTTTTTCCTTTCATAAAGACCATTGCCCTGCGGCCACACTCAACTGCCCTGGGACCCACCGGCTTTGTAAAATCCTAACCGGACATTGCTGAGTTCCCATACCCTTTCAGAGCATAAAGATAGGAAACTCCTCCGGGCCCTGATCTTCTCAAAACTGCCGTGGACCTATTGAATTTTGGAAAAAGGACATTATTAAGAATCAATAGGTGCTCAGCCATTTGCGCTCTCCGGAAGGGTATTGGAAACGCCCCGGCATGTAGCGCGTACTTCACCAGGCAGCCTGTCAATGGTCTGCCGCGCGGCCTGTGTGATTTGAAGTTGAGTTTCCTATAAGCAGCTTTTACTTACTGTCCCTCTTCTGGTATTAAGGAGAGAGACTCTTTTGCTATAAGTTGACAGCCACTGCGGACGTTTCCGCCAGGGGAAACCTCAAAGGAAGGAGGGAGTCTGTGGAAAAACACCATAAGTTCTCAATCTGGTACGTATTGCTGGGGGTGTGGGTCGTATTGATCCTCCAGAATTATCTGGCCTCGGTCGTTGCCGTCAAGACGATCCCCTACAGCGAGTTCTTGAGACTCTTGAAGGAACAGAAGATAACCGAGGTAGCCATAAGTGAGAACCTGATCCAGGGAAGAATGACGGATGGGGGCGCCACAGCAAGGAATGGCATCCTCTTCAGAACAGTAAGGGTCGACCCCGAGATCTCCAGACTCCTGGAACAATACAATGTGTCTTTCAAGGGGAGGATGGAATCTACTTTCTTACGCCAGCTCTTCTCCTGGGTGTTCCCTATCTTTCTCTTTTTCGGGATCTGGTACTTGATGTTCAAGAGGATAGCCGGCAAGCAGCCGGGGTTCATGGCCCTCGGCAAGAAGAAGGCCCGAATCTACCGGCAGGACGAACTCAACGTTACCTTCGAAGACGTTGCGGGGGTTGACGAAGCCAAACAGGAACTGGTCGAGGTGATAGATTTCCTGAAAGAGCCGGCCAGGTTTACGGAATTAGGCGGAAAGATGCCCAAGGGGATTCTGCTGGTGGGTCCTCCCGGCACGGGCAAGACCTTGCTGGCAAAGGCCGTTGCCGGGGAGAGCGCTGTCCCCTTCTTCAGCCTGAGCGGTTCGGAGTTTGTCGAAATGTTCGTCGGCCTTGGAGCAGCCAGGGTCAGGGACCTCTTTGAGCAGGCCAAGAAAGAGGCACCATGTATTATCTTCATAGATGAGCTCGACGCCCTGGGCAAGGCACGGGGACTCGGGGGGGTTGCCGGTGGACACGACGAACGGGAACAGACCCTCAACCAGCTCCTTGTTGAGATGGACGGCTTTGATCCCAAGATCGGCGTCATTCTGATGGCCGCGACAAACAGGCCCGAGATACTTGATCCGGCACTCCTGAGGCCCGGCCGCTTTGATCGCCAGGTGCTGGTTGACAGGCCGGATAAGAAGGGGCGGGAAGAGATCCTGAAAATACACCTGAAGAACGTCAAGACGATCAAGAATCTCGACTTAGAGAAGCTGGCCAATATGACCCCCGGGATGGTCGGGGCGGACCTGGCTAACCTGGTCAATGAGGCCGCCCTCCTGGCAGTCAGGAGAGGCAAGAAGAAGGTAGGCATGCCCGAGTTCGAAGAGGCCATCGAAAGGGTTATGGCGGGCCTGGAAAAGAAGAACCGTCTGATAAACCCGAAGGAGAGAGAGATCGTCGCCTACCATGAACTGGGCCATGCCATTGTGGCCTTGTCCTTGCCTGGCACAGAGCCAGTGCAGAAGATATCCATCATACCCAGGGGCATAGCTGCCCTTGGCTACACCATGCAAGTGCCCACCGAGGACCGCTATTTGATGAGCAAGACAGAGCTCCTCAACAAGATCGCTACGCTATTGGGCGGACGGGCATCCGAGGAGATCATATTCAGTGACGTCTCCACGGGCGCCCACAACGACCTTGCCCGGGCAACGGATATTGCCCGGAGCATGGTGAGGGAATACGGCATGAGCCAAAAGGTTGGCCAGGTCTACTTTGCAAGGGAGAAGAGGTCCCCTTTCCTGGACGTAGGTTTTGAAGGGAAAGGGGAGTACAGTGAGGCGACAGCAGAGATGATCGACACTGAAGTTCGCGAGATACTGAAGGAGCAGTATCAAAGGGCCCTCACCATCCTCAAGGAAAAGAGTCCTGTCCTGGAAAAAGGCGCCGCGCTGTTGCTGGAAAAGGAAAAGATCGAAGGCGACGAACTCAAGGGCCTCATGGAACAGACCACTCCGAAACTTGCATAACTAAGAGGCTTGAACATGTTTTTTAACCCGCTTGCCTTTATTTTCATAGTCTTCTTTTTCTTTGCCATTGTCTTCTTCTTTGTCATTGTTCAGGTCAACCTCATTGCCCTTGCCTTCACAAAGATAGGGATCCCTCCCCAGTACGTGTTTTCAGCCCTTTTTGCCACCCTGCTAGGGAGCTTCGTCAATATCCCGGTCAAGAGGATCCCGCAAGAACTCATGACCACGGAGACGCGGGTGGACTTTTTTGGCTTCAGGCACATGGTGCCCGTGTGGAAAAGGAAAGAAACTGTCCTCGCGGTAAACCTGGGGGGAGCCATCATCCCAACGCTTCTGTCCCTCTACCTTGCAATAAAAACTGGCCTCTGGGGAAAGGCTATCATTGCCACGGCCCTGATGAGCATAATCACACACCGACTCGCACGTCCGGTACCGGGGCTTGGAATAGCCATGCCTGGATTCCTGCCGCCCCTCCTTGCAGCGTTGATAGGGGTCATTGTGGGATACGGCCAGGCACCCGTGATCGCTTATATCTGCGGGACCCTAGGGACCCTCATTGGGGCAGATCTCCTTAATCTCAACAAAATCAACGACTTAGGCGCACCGGTAGCATCCATTGGTGGGGCAGGGACCTTTGACGGGATCTTCCTGAACGGTATCCTGGCAGTCCTCCTATCAACGTTTATCAGCTGACGTCAGCAGAATCTGAGGCATTGGCCTTGACCTCAACAGAAGTGCCCCTTATATTGGGTCGATGTTCTTGGGGCAATAGGGCATCATTGTTCCAAACGTGCAAGTCGGTGATGCACGAACCCCCATAGGAGGAAGGGGTACTGCATCCTAAAGCGTGGGGACCCTTGTGTCCGAGGATGGCAAGGCCATCTGCCTCTATCTCCCCTTGACCAGAAAGGACCTTAGCTACAAGGTGTCCTCAAAGCTGAGGGAAAAGATCAGCACGTTCAAGGGACCGGAACAATACCATATCACGGGCCTTCCCGTAGCAGAGGATACCTTTGGGGTGGAGATGTTCGTTCAAATGGGCATTTCAGCCCCCCTTGCCATGCTGGTCATCTTTGTCCTCATGCTCATTTTCTTCCGCAAGGTCATCGTCATTATCCCCTCACTCCTCGTGGCCCTTATCTCCGTAATCGTGACAATGGGCGCCCTGATCATCTCTGGTTATCCGGTGCACATCATGTCCCGCATGATCCCTATCTTCATAATGCCCATTGCCGTGCTTGACAGCATTCACATTATCAGTGAATTCTTCGAGCTTTACCAGGAGACAAGGGACAAGAGACTGACCATAATAAAGGTGATCCAGGTCCTTTTTCGACCCATGCTCTACACATCCCTCACGTCGGCCGCCGGCTTTGCCTCCCTGGCCCTGACGCCCATCCCCCCAGTGCAGGTATTCGGGAACTGCCCCTGGATTATGAGGACTACATTTCGTCCCTGCCATCCGGGATGCCTATCCGGGACGAATACCGCCACGTGATGACAGTGCGCCTCACAAAACTGCTCATGAATCAGAATCTCACCCTCTCCCTCTTTGCCTTTTACAGTCCTTCCGACTCTGACGCCTGCCTGCGTCCCAAGGTGCATTACAAGGTCACTGACCACTGGAGTGCGGAAGCGGGCGGCAACTGGTTCCTGGGGTCTTCAGACCAGACCTTCTTCGGCCAGTTTGAAGATAATTCAAATGTTTACTCCGCCATAAGATACGGATTCTGATCGACCCTTTTCTTCCCGGTGACCTCCTTGGCGACACAAGACGAAAAAGGGGGTTGACTTTTTATTCTGTTTTGGAATATTCTTCTATGGAATAAATCACGGCTCAGTGGCTCACCATGAATATCAAACCTTCGACACAATATGTCCTCCTGGGGTCTCTCATGCAAGGGGCAAAGCACGGGTACGATATCAAGCACTTCCTGGAGTCCAACATGGAGGCCACCTGGAGAGTCGGGACCAGCCAGCTCTATGCCCTCCTCAGGCGAATGGAAGGTAAAGGGCTCCTGCGCTCAAATGTCGAGATACAGGAGTTGAGACCCTCCAGGAGAATATACACAATTACTGAAAAAGGGAGAGGCCTTTTCCTTGACTGGCTCCTACGTCCTGTCCCGCACCCAAGGGATTTCAGGGTAGAATTCATGGGAAAGCTCTTTTTCCTCCATCATCTTCCCCTACCCATGGCACAGGAGCTCATTGATGCGCAGATCCGGGAGCTGTGCCGAGTTAAGGAGACGCTTGAGGATGTGGCAGAGAGGGAAGCAGATTCTTTCAAACGCCTGGTCTATGGATTCAAGATCGAGGCCGTCAAAGGCGCCCTGCGTTGGCTCCTGGATCAGGCCAAACCGTTTTTTGAGAATACGAGAAGGCCGACAAAGACGGGTAACACAGAATTGAAGGGAGGCGGAAGAAATTGCGCCCGGTAATTGTCATCACTGTTGCCATTGCCACCGGCCTGTTCCTAGGCATCCTAGGCTCGACGAAAGGCTCTGTCGCGCAAGAAAGGCTTATGGTCTTTGCAGGCTCGGCGAGCAAGCCTCCCACGGAAGAGGCATCGAGGCTCTTTGAAAGGAAGACGGGAATAGGGGTGGATCTGACCTTTGGGGGATCCGGATATGTCCTTTCCCAAATGATGCTCGCAAAAGCTGGGGACATCTATTTCCCGGGCTCCTCCGATTACATGGAACGTGCCAAGAGGAGAGGAGTGGTCTTTCCTGGATCCGAAAGGATCGTGGTATATCTCGTCCCTTCCATCAATGTGCAAAGAAGAAATCCAAAGAGAATCAAATCCTTGAAGGACCTTACCAGACCCGGGGTCCGGGTTGCCATCGCCAATCCCGATGGGGTCTGTGTCGGTGCATATGCCGTTGAAATCATAGAAAAAAATATGACTTATGCCGAAAAGGCGGCACTCAGGAAGAACGTGGTCAACTACACCGGAAGCTGTGCCAAGACCGCTGCTGTCATATCCCTCAAAATGGTTGACGCGGTGATTGGATGGAGGGTCTTTGAATATTGGGATCCTGAGAGGATTGAGACTATCCCCCTTGACAGATCAGAGATTGTACGGCTTGGTTATATCCCCATAGCCATATCCAGGTATGCCGAAGATCGTGATCTTGCGAGGAGATATATCGAGTTTATGCTCTCCAGAGAGGCTGCCACCGTGTTCAAGAGATTCAACTACTTCTCCACCCCTGAGGAGGCCTTCGCATGGATCGGGGAGAGCAAACCCATAGGAGGCGAATACCAGGTGCCGGGGGAGTGGCTGAGCAGCAAATGAAGTTTAGAAATCTCCTCATAGCCATCTCCTTCGGGATTCTTGCCCTTTACGGTGTTTTGATCCTCTGCCTCTTCTATTTCTTTGATCCTTCCCTTTTCCTGGCGACCCTCTTGTCGGACAGAGTCCTTTTCTCTATACGCCTCAGCCTCTTCACAGCCTCCATCGCCACCTTCATCTCGGTGGTCTTGGCCATTCCCAGCGCCTACGCCATGTCGAGGTTCCATTTCAAAGGGAGGAACCTCATCGATACCATCCTGGAACTACCCATGATTGTCTCTCCTGCTGCCCTTGGTGCCATGATCTTGATCTTTTTCAACACGCCTCCTGGTGAATTCTTGCAGGAAAACAACATGCGCTTCGTCTTTGCCTTGCCCGGCATAGTACTTGCCCAATTCATAACAACTGCAGGGATCGCTACTAGGCTCGTCAAGACGGCCCTGGATGAGATCCCGGTCAGATACGAAAATGTCGCCAGATCCCTCGGTGTATCGCCTGTCATGGCCTTTTTGACCATAACCCTTCCGCTGGCAAAGAGGTTTTGCGACTCCTGATCGCTCGTTGCGGGGATGAAGAGAGTGGCGACTTTGGAGGGTCAAGCGATCAACTCCCGAAAATCAGGATCGTCCCGCAGAGATTGAAACTTCTCGTCAATCTTTGCTTCATCCTTGAATACGCGGTTCGACTCTATCGCTTTTCTGAGATGTGACAGGGCGCTGGATTTGGACCCCTCAATTGCACAGATACGTGCAAGATTATACCACGCCTGTGCAAGGCCGGGTTTGATCATGGTGGCTTGGCTGAGGGCTACTCTTGCCTCCTCGTACTTCTCCTGTTCGAGCAATTCGCTGCCCTTCCTGAGCCATATCTCCCCAAACTGCTGTTTCAATCTCATGGCCCTTTCAAGAACATCCTGTGCCTGCGAACTCTCCCCCTCGCCCGGTCGGAAGTATCTCGGATCATTGAACTTCCTACGATCCCTCCCAGATCTTCGATCCTTTCCTGAACGCCGATCCTTTAAAACCGTGGTCTTCATTATCTTCCTTGGGAGCAAATTGCAGACCAGAGCCCTTTGCCACATTAAAGACGCAAGGGAATAGGGTGCATGCTTGAATATATTGTTAAATTATGTAAAATTATACATAAATTTGCATTTCCGTCAAGCACAATCTTATCCTGCTGTGACAATCTCTTTGCTTTCCCTTATTTTCCGGTCTTGTAGGAGTGGCAGCCAGTTAGGCTGGATCATCAGAGGCGGGTCACCTAAAGACAAACCACTCCCCTTCGAGTTCACCGGTTCGATAACTCATCGTGCATGGCCGGATCCTAGTGGTTCAACTCTTTCTTTTCCTTGTGGCCACCACTGATCCACCGATCAATGGCATCCTTGTCGAAGCGCCAGACCCTGCCAATCCTCACTGAAGGGATTTTGCCCTCGGCAGCGTATTTACATACCGTGATCTCATGCAATTTCAAATACTTTGCAACATCTTTCGTTGTCATTATCTCGGACATGTTTGACCTCTCTCTTCTCTATTGAGTCTTCACTGTCTTTACTGTCTTTCCTCTTATTTAAATATAATGTTCTTAGCACCAATTTCAAGCCGGCATTTTTGTCCGCTCGGGATTCCTCAAAACATTTCCACGACCAACAGGGCATGGCCTCTGCCCCTTTTTGTGAACCGGCTTTTCCCCATGGCCGGGGTGTCACCAGAAGGCCTCTGTGCGCGAACTCCCGAATGGACATCAGGAAACCCTTATCCGCTGAGATTAGAAAAAACACCTAATTTCAGATAGTTGGTTTTGAAGATAAGAAGATATCGCCCTGCTGATTCGTAAATTCAGCATGACCCGGCCCTGCGTTCGAGCGCCCGGGGGAGATCTTTGCTTTTCATCTCTCCCGAGAGAAAAATGGTCATAACCGTTATAAATCCTTGACAAAATAAAATACTGCAAGTAAGTTCTGCAAAACAGCTCCGAGCAAGGGCCCGGAAGGACAACCTATATGAAGAGGGAGCGTTAACCCATGGCACTCACCAAAGATCACATCATGAACTCTATTCACCACAGTCTCGGGTTCTCTAAGATCAAATCCGCCAAGGTGCTCGAATCCCTTTTGGAAACGATAAAAAGAAGACTCGAAAACGGTGAGGACGTACTGATAAGCGGATTTGGGAAATTCTGTGTCAGGGATAAGAGGGAGAGAAGAGGCAGAAACCCGGCAACCGGAGAAGACCTGATGTTAAGTTCCCGGAGAGTCGTGACCTTCAAGTGCTCACAGGTCCTGCGAAACAAGCTGAACGGACGGATATGACGGTCCTCCGGTGATCTCTCGACAGGCTGTTTTGCAAAGCGCGTCGGCGACGGTGGTTAGCACATTCCGGTCATACCCTCTTCCCCATTTCCCGGCTCGAACAGATAGAAGGCCTTGTTCAACAGCGTGGTCAAGTACCGCGACGAGACCTGCCCGACGGGCCCTATTTACTCCACGATATTTTTCTTCAAAAGGCTGATCATCTCCTCGTCAGAGTATCCAAGATCCTTGAGCGCCTCTCTTGTGTGTGCGCCCCTTGGCCGGGGAGGGCTCTTCGGAAACCCGGGTGTTCTGGTCAGCCTGGGTGCGGGGGCCGGTTGAAGGACATCGTCTAGCCTTAGAAGAACACCCCTATCCCTGTTGTGGGGATGGGACTCCACCTCCTTCAACTCCAGGAGCGGTGCCACGCACGCATCCTTTCCCTCAAAGATTGCGGCCCATTCGTCCCTGGTCTTCCCCTTGAAGATCTTAGCCAGTTGCCCCCTCAGTTCGTTCCACCGTGTCCAATCGTCCCTTGGTGGGAGCTCGGACACATCCATTCCGAGTAATTCCAAAAATTCCCCGTAGAACCTTTCCTCAATGGCTCCCAGGGTTATATATTTCCCGTCTGAGGTTTCGTAGACCTGGTAGTAGGGCGCACCGCCATCGAGCATATTTGTCCCTATGTCCAAGGTCATGAGGCCATTGGCCAGAAGCCCGTAAAACTGGGTTGAGAGGTATACCACACCGTCTAACATGGCCGAGTCGATGACCTGGCCCCTTCCGGACCTCTCTCTTTCTAGGAGGGCCAGCAGGACCCCAAGGGCGCAGATCAAACCACCGCCGGCAAAATCTCCCAAGAAGTTGCACGGGGGCAAAGGCTTCTCCCCTTCTCTCCTGAACAATGAAAGGGCCCCGGAAAGGGCGATGTAGTTGATATCGTGCCCGGCCATTCGAGCGTAGGTCCCTGACTGACCCCACCCCGTGAGCCTTGCGTAAACAAGTCCGGGGTTCCATGCCATGACCTCCTCGGGTCCGAGGCCCAGCTTCTCCATCACGCCGGGCCTATAAGGCTCCAGAAGGACATCATAGGATGCTATGAGCTTCCTCACTATGGCCGTGCCCTCTTCCGTCTTGAGGTCTACCCTGATCGATCTCTTCCCTCGATCAAAGGGGTTCTTCTCCATGGCGTTGGGGATCTCAGGGGCCCTTTTTGAGGTCCTGTCCACGACCAGGACCTCCGCTCCAAAGTCGGCAAGGATCATCCCGCAAAAGGGAGAAGGCGCAAGTCCTGCCATCTCGACAACACGGATCCCGTCCAGAGGCCTCATCTCTTACTCCTTCTTTGTGATGGGAAGGCGAATTGCATTGACCAGTCAAACTCTCCAGGGCCTGGACAGCGGTGGTAAAGACGTCGATTCTCCAGGAAACGGGGGCAATATGGTACGGGTCGCCTCAAGACCCAGCCCCGTAATATTGAACTATGCTCTCGAGGAGACCCTCTATGGTGTATTCCTTGGCGACCAGGGTGACCCTTAGACCCCGTTTCCTAGCGGCTTCCGCGGTGATTGGTCCTATGCAGGCCACGGCCACATTCCCCATCCACTCCCCTATCTCCTCTCCTTTGCTTTCCAACATGGTCAGGAAATTGGACACGGTCGAAGAACTGGTGAAAGTCACCATATCGATGAGTCCTTCACGCAGGAGCTCTTCGATTTCTTCCATGGGGCTGTCGGGCCTTCGCGTCCTGTATGCTACCACGATATCCACCCTGGCCCCCATCTTTGCCAGCTCCTCCGGCAGGACCTCCCTCGCCTCTGCCGCCCTGGGTATCAATATCCGTTTCCCCTTGATCCCCAGGGGCTTCAACTCGTCAAGGATTGCTTCAGCCCTGTATTCTCCTGGGACCAGGTCAGGCAGCACCCCTCGCTCCCGAATCGCCTCTGCTGTCTTGGGTCCGATGACCCCTATCCTTATCCCCTTCAGGTCGCGGGTGTCTTTCCCCTGTTCCCCGAGACGCTCGAAAAAAGTCTTCACCCCGTTCACACTGGTAAAGATCAGCCAGCTATACTGTTTCAGATTCTCTATGCTGCGATCGAGGTTATCAAAACTCTCTGGAGGGATTATTTCGATGGTGGGAAATTCAATGCACTCGGCCCCGAGATCAGCCAAACGGGCCAGGAGGCCGCTGGCCTGGGCCCGCGCCCTTGTTATGATGATCCTTTTCCCGAAAAGGGGCTTTGTTTCAAACCAGTTGAGTTCCTGTCTCAGTTTCACGACATCGCCAACGACGATGATGGCCGGGGGCCTCATTCCTGCGTCCCTGACCTTTTCGCTTATATCGCCCAGCTCCCCCGTAACTGTCCTCTGTTGAGGCACCGTCCCCCTTTGGATGACGGCCACGGGTGTCTGCGGGGACCGGCCGTGCCTGATCAGATGGCGGGCGATCTTTGCCAGGTTTCCCACCCCCATCAGGAATACCAGGGTGCCAACTCCTGTCGCCAGCTTCTCCCAATCAATGCTTGATTCATCCTTTGTGGGATCTTCATGGCCGGTAATAAAGGCCGCGGTGGAGGTATGGTCACGATGCGTAAGAGGGATACCTGCATAGGCAGGGACCCCAATGGCGGATGTGATGCCAGGGACCACTTCAAAGGGGATGCCCTCCCTAGCGAGCTCCTGGGCCTCCTCTCCCCCTCTGCCGAATATGAAGGGGTCGCCCCCCTTAAGCCTGACGACCCTCTTTCCTTCCTTCGCCTTGTCCAGGATCAATTTGTTGATTTCCTCCTGACCCATGCTATGATTCCCGCCTCTCTTCCCAGCATAGATCACTTCTGCCCCCTCATCCGCATAGCCCAGGAACGTCCTGTTGGCCAGATAGTCATAGACGATCACATCCGCCCGTTTCAGGCAGTCCCGGGCCTTGAGGGTCAGCAACCCCGGATCACCGGGACCCGCACCGACCAAATAAACCTTTCCTCTTCCCTGTCTCCGGGACAATTATTCACCCCCCATGTTAAGGAATGAATCAACCCTTTCCGTAGATCCTGGCGAGTATTTCATCTGCCCCCCTGGCCAGTATGTCTTCAGCAAGAGAGATGCCCAGGGACTCGGGGCGGTCCCTTCCCCCATTCACGTGATCCTTGATCACCCTGCTGCCATCCAATTCCGCCACCATGCCGCGCAATGTTATCTGTTCTCCCCTCAGGGTCCCATACGCAGCTATAGGGACCTGGCATCCCCCTTCCAGTCTCTTTAAGAAGGCCCTTTCTGCTCTTATGGCCGTTTCCGTGGGCTCATGGTGCAAGAAACGGAATTTCTCCTTCAGGTGCGTGTCCTCTTCTCTCATCTCCAGGGCAAGGGCCCCCTGGCCTGGCGCCGGCAACAGATCATCCGTGGAAAGGACGTGCTCAGCCAGGCGCGACAGCCCAAGACGATGGAGTCCCGCCACGGCCAGGATGATGGCATGGAGTCCTTCACTCTCCAGTTTCTTGAGACGGGTACCCACGTTACCCCTGATGGGGACTATTTTCAAATCCGGACGGCGATGGAGTATCTGGGACGAACGTCTTAAGCTCCCCGTACCCACTGAGGAACCCTGGGGGAGGTCATCCAGGGTAGCGTATTTGCCGGAAATAGAAATGATGGCGTCCCTGGGGTCTTCCCTCGGGGGGAAGAAGGCCAGTTCCAGCCCCTCCGGTATGTCCGCCGGAACATCCTTCAGGCTGTGAACTGCCACGTCTATATCCCTTCTCAGAAGGGCCTCCTCGATCTCCTTGACAAACAATCCCTTTCCGCCGATTGCGCTCAGAGGGGAATCCAGAATCTTGTCCCCCTTGGTCTTGATCTTCACGAGGGAGACAACCACGTCCGGGCACGCAGACTCAATCCTGTCCTTTACCCATGTGCTCTGACAGAGGGCCAACGTGCTGCCCCTGGTTCCTATCTTCAACTCCATGTCATATTCTGCCCTCTGAACCTTCCGGTGCCTTCAGCAGGTATCGCGCCAGGGCCAGGTCCCCCGGGGTCGTCACCTTGATATTCATCTCGGATCCTTCTATCACCTTCACGGGGATGCCCATTCTCTCCACCATCTGGGCATCATCCGTGACATCTCCCCACTCCTTCCTCAGGGCCTCGTGATGGGCCTCCAAGATGTCCTGGTAGTGGAAGACCTGGGGAGTTTGTACCATCCACAGGCCTTCCCTGTTGTGTGTTCTTCTAACGAGGCCGTCTTCGCCCACTTCCTTTATGGTATCCTTTGCGGGAATCCCCGCGGTAAGGGCCCGATGCTCCTTCGCCAGTGATACCATGTTCTCGACCAACTGAGGCGCCACAAAGGGCCTGACCCCGTCGTGTATCACCACAAGATCATATTTTCCGCCTGATGACTCTATCCCCAGTCGGACCGAATCCTGTCGTCTCTCCCCTCCTGCCAGGACCTTTTGGACCTTCTTTATGCTGTAGGGTGTTATCACCTTCCTCTGACAGGTCTCAACCTGATGGGAGGGCACAATGACAATAATAGCTTGGATGGACGGGCAGGCCTGGAACTTCTCCAGGGTGAGGGTCAGGATCGGTTTACCGTTGATCTCCAGGAATTGCTTGTAGTCCCTGCCACCCATGCGATGGCCTTTCCCTGCTGCCGGAATGACGGCCACCGCGCTCAACGTGCTGGCGTTACGATCCTTTTTCATTGAGCCCCGAGATCTTTCCTCATAAGTAACACTTTAGCTTTTTGAAAAACAATTGGCAGAATCCACTATGGCTGAATACAGGGGATGACGCCTTTTCTTGCGTTCCCTTCGGGTCGTGGGCCGCGGTTTCCCCCACTGATAAGTCGCGAAAAGACGGCGCCCTCCCGCCAGTCACTCCAGAAAAGGCCTCATCCCCTGTTCTGCTTTGGTGAGGGGGCACTTCAAAGGGCTAAAGTGTTACCCTCATAAAAGGAGTAGAGGTGCCACGCCTCTAACCGTGCCTGCTGTCCCGATCCCAAGCCCTCCCCGCGATTTCATCCAGAGAAAAGGCAGGTCCCGAAGCAGAAGCTCCTTAACCTGCCTTTCCCAGAGTATTCTCACGCGTGCGCGGCTTTCCTGGTTTGCTTTTTCATCCGGTTGATCCTTCGTCGAAGGATCTCCACCCTCTTCTTGTCCCTGGAACTGCGCGCGGATTCCTTTTCTTCCTTGAGGCGGGAAATCTTCTGTTTCAGTTCCCTCACGTTGATTTCCTTCTTGGGCGCCTTCTCCTTCTTCTTTTTCGGTTCCTCGATTCCTCTCGCCTCTTTGATAGTCTTGAGCAGCTGCTCCTTCTTCATTGCGTGAACGCCGGTGACATCAGGAATCTCCCGGGCAATTTCCCTCAACTCCTTTGCCGTCATCTTGTCCAGGGGCTTTTCATGCTCTGTCTCTTGACTTTTCTCTTCTTCTACCTTTTCTTCCGCCTCACTCTTGGCCTTTTCTTCCATAGCAAAAGTCCTTTCTTTCCGTAATACGAAGATCGCAAAAAAGAAACTATTCCTCGCTCCCGCGGCTCTCTTCTGTAGCTCTTCTATCCTTTTTGATGAAGATGCTGAAGAGGTCTATGGGGATAGGGAAAAGGGTGGTGGAATTGTTCTCCGCCGAGATCTCCCTCAAAGTCTGGAGGTATCTTAATTGCAAGGCCTCCGGGTGCTTTTCTATAATGGCGGCGGCCTCTAGCAAACGCGTGGCAGCCTGGTATTCCCCTTCGGCATTGATCACCTTGGCACGCCTCTCCCGCTCCGCCTCAGCCTGTTTGGCCATGGCCCTTTGCATCTCCTGGGGCAGGTCGATATGTTTTACCTCGACGGTCGTGACTTTGATTCCCCACGGATCCGTGTGCTTGTCCAATATGCTCTGGAGTTCCGTGTTGATCTTTTCCCTCTCGGAAAGCAACTCGTCCAGTTCCATCTGGCCGCACACACTCCGCAGGGTCGTCTGTGCGAGTTGGGACGTGGCGAAGAGATAGTTTTCCACCACTACTACGGCATTCGTTGGATCCATAACCCTGAAGTACACTACTGCATTGACTTTCACTGAGACATTGTCCTTTGTGATCACATCCTGGGATGGGACGTCCATGGTCACCAGCCTCAGGCTCACCTTGACCATCTTATCGATGACGGGGATGAGGATGATCAAACCGGGCCCCTTGGTCTTGATGACACGACCCAGCCTGAAGATGACACCACGCTCATATTCCCTGAGGATCTTGATGGCCGACGCCAGAAAGAAAATGATTAAGACTGCCGCCAGAATATAAAACATAGGTTCCCCCCTTTCTCTTTCACATGGTTATGAAAAGAAACGCATCATGGTGTTTCGTTCACCACTCTTTTTACCTTCAACGTCAATCCTTCGGCCCCTTCCACTTCCACTCGTTCTCCGTCTTCGATCTTCTCGTCAGCCACGGCTCTCCATATCTCCCCGTGAACAAAGATCAAACCTTCGGGATCGATGGTCTTCTTGACGAGCCCCGTAGTCCCTATGAGCCCTTCCATCCCGCTCTTGGGTTTTGACCTATAGGCCCGAAAGGCAATCGTGGAAACAACGACGAAAAAGCTCCCGATCAGCACAATGGTGGGAGTCACGAGTTTGAGGGAGACCCTGACGTCTTCAAAGAGCATGATCGATCCGAGGGTCAGGGATACGAGGCCCCCGAGGGATAGGACTCCATAACTTGTAACCTTGATCTCTGCAATGAAGAATATTATTGCCAGTACGATGAGCAAGAGTCCAGCGTAGTTCACGGGAAGTGTCTGAAAGGAATAAAAGGCAAGGATAAGGGATATGGCCCCGATGACGCCAGGGAAAATGGCGCCCGGATGGGACAGCTCAAAGTAGAGTCCGGCAAGGCCGATCATCATCAGGATATAGGCGATATTGGGATCGCTGACGGTCTTGAGGATCCTGTCCCTCAGACCGGGTTTGTAATGCCTTAGAAGCAGATCAGAAGTGTTCAGGACGACCTTTTTCCCCTTGACCATTACCTCCTTGCCATTGATGAGTTCCATCAATTCCTCGAGGTCCCTGGCAACTAGATCAACCACCTTTTTCTTGACGGCCTCGTCCGCTGTTATGGATACGCTCTCGCGGATCGCCTTTTCCACCCATTCCGCATTCCTCCCTCTTTCCCGCGCAATTCCTCGTGCGTAGGAGGCCATGTCGTTGACAACCTTTTCGGACATGGTCTTTTGAATATCCTTCCCGCCGGCCGTCACGGGGTGGGCCGCGCCGATATTGGTCCCCGGGGCCATAGCGGCAATATGGGCGGAGATGGTCACCAGCACCCCCGCAGAAGCCGCCCCGGCTCCCCTTGGCGAAACATAGACGACCACGGGGATCTCGGCATTCATGATGGCCTTTACCATGGTCCGCATGGAAGAAGCCAACCCCCCCGGGGTATCCAGGCGAACCACCGCCAGTGGCGCATTCTGCTCCTGGGCATCCTCGATGGCCTTCCTCAGAAAGGTGGCTGTTGCCGGACCAATGGCCCCCTCCAATTCTATTATGACTGCCTCCCTTTTCTCGCAGCGGCCTTCGGTCGCAAATAAAACTACCATGAAAAGCAGGACGATCCCCAGGGACAGGGAGACACTCGGTCGTCTTTTATTCAGAACTCCCATGGTTCCTGACCTCTAACCCCATATGTTTGATGACCTTCTTGACATCCTCCCAGACCTGCCGTTTTGCAGAAGGGTTCCTTAAGAGGTATGCCGGATGATAGGTCGGCATCAGAGGAATACCATCGAGAGTATACCACTTTCCCCTCTCCATTGTAATCTGAAACTTCTTTCCCAGGAGCGCCTGAGCGGCAATCCGACCCAGGGTACAGATAACCCGGGGCCTTAACAGGGCGATTTGCTTTTTGAGGAAAGGGAGGCACGCATCTATTTCATCCTCTTCCGGATCCCTGTTCTTGGGGGGCCGACACTTGACCACGTTACAGATATAGACCTCTTTTCGCTCCAGGCCCATCGCCTTGATGATCCTCGTAAGAAGCCTCCCGGCTTCGCCGACGAAGGGCATACCCTCTTGATCCTCTTCCCTGCCCGGACCCTCTCCCACGAACACGAGATCGGCCCGGGGGGATCCCTCTCCAAAGACCAGGTTGGTCCTCCCCTGATAGAGCCGGCACCTCCTGCATTCCCCGATATAATTCCTCAATGCCTGGAGGGAATCAATTCGGGGCGGTACGGCTTCCAGGTAGTCCGAGGACGATCTGGAGAGTCGAGGTGGCTCCAGCCCCATATCCCTGTTGCAAAGAAGGTGGTGTTTTATCCGGCCAAAGATCTCCCTGATCTCTTCTCCGGGGTCTATGATCTCTCCCCCCATAATCCCCTGATCCTGTCCAGTACCTGTTCTGCAACCTCCTCCTTTGTCATCAATGGAAGATCCTCGATGTGGCCTTCCCTGTGGAGGATCTTGACTCGATTGGTATCCGTTTCAAACCCCGCATCACTCCTGGAGACATCATTGGCCACGATCATATCCAGATTCTTTCTTTCCAACTTATCTTTGGCGTTTTCAACCAGCTCCTGCGTCTCGGCCGCGAATCCCACCAGAAGGTATCCGTGCTCTCCCTTCTTGTCTCCCAATTCGGCCAAGATGTCAGGGGTCCTCACCAGCTCCAGGCGAAGGCTCCCTTTCTCTTTCTTGATCTTGTATTCCTCTTTCTTTCTCGGCTTGTAATCCAACACGGCTGCCGCCTTGATGACGACATCCGCTCTCCCGGCCTTTTCCAGCACCACCTCCCTCATCTCCTCGGACGTCATGACCCGGACAAAGTCCACATCATCGGGAGGGGTTATCGCTCCCGGGCCGCTCACCAGGGTCACCGTGGCCCCCCTCCTCCTGGCGACCCTGGCCAAGGCATAACCCATCTTCCCGCTCGACCTGTTGGTGATGTACCTTACGGGGTCAATGGGTTCCATGGTTGCACCGGCCGTCACCAGGACGTTGAGGCCGGACAGGTCTTTTTCAGAGAGCACCGTTCGGGCCTCCTCCACTATCTTCTCCGGATCAGGGAGCCTGCCCGGACCTTCGGTCCTGCAGGCGAGTTCCCCCTCGTCGGGATCCATCACGGTGAACCCTCGCTCCCTCAAGGTATCGAGGTTGGCCTGAACACTGGGATTCTCGAGCATCTTGGTGTTCATGGACGGACAGACCAGGATCTTCGCGGTGGAAGCCAGGACAAGGGTGGAGAGAAAATCGTCTGCCAGGCCGTGAGCCATCTTTCCTATGAAATTGGCTGTCGCGGGAGCGATAATGATCAAGTCCGATCCCTGGGCCCAATCAATGTGGTCCATGGGTTCGGTCGCGGGGTCCCACATATCCCCGATGACCCTGTTGCCCGAAACCGCTCGGAAAGTCAGGGGGGATACGAATCTGGCGGCATTTCTTGTCATTGCCACCTTAACGGAAAAGGCCCCGGCCCTGAGAATAAGCCTCACCAATTCCACCGACTTGTAAGCTGCAATCCCTCCCGTGACCCCGACAATGATGTTCTTGTCTTTCATCCTGTTACCAAGGCACCAGCCGCTATTGTCTTCGTGATTTGAGCAACGGCCTCTCCAGGCATGGCATCCCATGCTAGCCAGCCCTGCCATCCTAAAATCTCGTATAGTTCTTATGCTCAATTTTCCCGACCCTGACAACCCAAAATCCCTTTATGGGCAGGTCGGAGACTATGGTGTCTCCTTTCTTGCGGGCCTCCTCCTTCGAGTCGAAGAACCCTACCCGAAGCCTGAGAAAATCCTTTCCCTTCACTTTCACCTTCGTTATATAAGCGGTGTAACCCTTCCTCATGATCCCCAGGGCTGCAGGGACGATTTCTTCTTCTTTCTTGGCCGACAGGATATTGATAACCCAGTATTTGTCCGCCCGTCTCTTATGGTTCTCCTCCAATTCCTTGGGGGTGAGGATCCGGAGCCGGGTATTTTCAGGGATCTTTCTTTTCGGGAGATCTGCGCTGCTACCCAGCTTCTCGAGGACCTCCAGGTTCAAGCGGTAGAGGACCGGCCAATGAAGCGAATCCCCGAAGATATCCTCTCTCGCCGCTATGCTCGAGAGGCTCTCTCCCTTTTCTACCACATAGTATCCGGGTTCTCCCTTATCTTTGTTCTGAGTCCCTCCCCCTGCCGAAGGCATTTCCACATCCCGTGATTCCTTTACCTCAGGATGTGCCGCCGTCCTTTTCACCGCAACCTTTTTGCCAGGCTCATCCCCTCCCGCCTCCTCAGGCGTGATCTTGGTTTCCCCGGGGGCTTTTGCCGCCACGGGCACCTGTTTCTCTTTTCGGGGCTTGATGATGGGCTTTACGATCCTCTTCTTTTCCTCGGGCGGCAGAGGCGGCTCCTCTCGAGAACAGCTCGGGAGCGTGAAGCAAACCACCAGCCCGAGGGTAACCACAAAAAGAACAGATCTCATCCTCCCCTCCCCTTCAGGCCAAGGAACGATAATAGCCCCTTGGGCCAACAACCGTTCTTGTGGGCATTGGACACCAACCTGATAACATGCAACACCTAATCGAGCGCCTTCCTTCTCCCGGTTAGGTTTGCGGATACAGGCGCTGCATGGTTTTTATTAAAGCGCAAAATGACTTGATTTACAATAAAAATATAGGCCGGAACCGGAGTTGCCGGCGGATCGAAACCCATCCTTCTTCTCCTGGGTGTCTCCCTGGATCCTGTGAGGAAAAGCACTGTTTCGACCCTGTTCCGGTCCTTGGACCTACTGGGATGCAAATGATTCTTGATGGTGAATCGAGGATCGAAGTGCCTGTTGACAGGACACCCTCTCTTCCTTATACTCTCTAGATCCGGTCATCCGGGGGTTTATTGGCTCGAAAGTCCGGGGAATATCTATTGAAAGGTCCGTTATGAAGGTACTTGTATACGGTTCTGGTGGCAGGGATCACTGCCTGGCTGAGTGTTACGGTGACAGTCAACATGTGGAAAAGGTCTACCTGGTACCGGGAAACCCGGGCGTATTGGTCACCCCCAAGGGCAAGAGGGGCCTGATTGAACTTGTTCCTTTGGCGGACTTCCAGCAGGTAGCGGATTTCTGCGTGGAGAACGGGGTGGGCCTGGTTGATGTGGGCTCCGAAAATCCCCTGGAAGAGGGTCTGATCGACGTCCTTAACCAAAGGGGTATCCCCACGGTCGGCCCGAAGCAGGAATATGTCAGGCTGGAAAGCGATCGCGCCTTTACAGACGACCTCTTGAAGGGGATCGGCGTTCCGAAGCCCGAGTACAGGGTATTCGAGGATCCCGGCAAGGCAAAAGAATACGTGAGGAACATCGGGTACCAGGTGGTGGTCAAGGCGAACGGATTGGCGGCCGGAAAAGGGGTCATAGTCTGCGATGATGTCCCCGACGCGGAAGATGCCATCGACAAGATCATGGTCCAAAAGATCTTCGGAGACTCGGGAAACAAGGTCGTTGTTGAAGAAAGAAAATATGGCAACGAGATCTCTTTCTTCGCCTACCTGGATGGTGAACATGTGATGCCCCTTCGCATGTTCGCCAAGGATTACAAACCCGCCTTCGACCCTGACGACGTGGAGGCCATCAAGCAATTCGGGGGGAACCTCAACACGGGAGGGACGGGGTGCTACTGCCCCCACAAACTTGTCTCCCCGTGGCTCGTGAACCGAATAATCAAGGAAATCGTCAACCCCACGGTAAACGAGATTTACAACCACCTGGGCTGGACCTACAAGGGTGTGCTTTATTTCGGATTGAATCTGGACCCCTATGATAACCTGGACGTCTTCGAGATAAACGTGAGGCATGGTGACCCGGAGTGGGAGGTCCTCGCCCGCAAACTGAGTACTGACCTTTTTGAAATGGGCATGGCGGTTTGGGAGGGGACCCTGGATCGCGTAAGACAGGTGTGGAACAACCAGTATTATGTCGATGTCATCGCCATGGAGGGACGATCAAAGGCATCCAGGGGATGGAACAAGGGATATCCGGGCCGCTACGGGAAAGGCCACAGGATACTCGGGCTCGATGATATCGAAAAGGGGATCGCCGTATATTTTGCCGGGGTCGACGATAACCCGGAGAAGGGCCTGGTCACCTACGGTGGTCGTGTCCTCCATGTTGTCGCAGGAGACTCGACCCTTGAAGGGGCAAGAGAAAAGGCCTACAGGAACATCCAGAAGATCGTCTTCGAGGATCATTACAACAACGGGGCCAACTGCATGCGCTGCAGAAAGACGATTGGGCTCTAATCTTGATGGCTTCGTAAAAAGTCCAATTTCTGCGTTGCGCTTCATCTCGTTGTGATTGCGGCGTACGCTAAGTACGCCTAGTGACACGAGATTCGCGCGCCCTGAACTTGGAGCTTTTTACTTTGCCATCTCAACTTTGACTTTTTACGAGGCCATCAATCTTTGGGCTGGTTGAAATAGCCAATCCGCAGATGGGGGAACTCCTCTCTCAGCACGCCTACCATCTCTCTCATACCGATCGCCACAGAATCGGACTGTGGCATCTCTCGGACATAGAGGGCCGGATCGATGTTCAGGTTCTTCAGGTGGAGGAAGTTTATCCCGGTGCTCCTGATGAGTCCTTTGAGGGCATCGATCTCCTCTTCCTGGTCCGTGATTCCGGGGAACACAAGATAGTTTACCATTGTATAGAGGCCCATTTCTCGTGACAGGACGATGGAGGATATCACGTCCTCGAAATCATAGGACACGGGCCGAAAATAGGCCCTGTAGTACTCTGGACGGGCGCTGTTCATGCTGATCCTGATGGAATCCAGCCCGCTTTCCGCAATGACCCTGATCCTTTCGGGCGAGGAGCCATTCGTATTGAGATTGATGGTCCCCCGATCTGTCTTCTTCCTGATTTCCCTTATGCTCTCGGCGATCAATCGGTACTCCGTGAGGGGCTCTCCCTCGCATCCCTGCCCAAAACTGACGATGGCATCCGGTGCATGGTTCAGATGATCCCGGGCCAAGGAAACAATCTCTTCAACATCCGGTCTGAAGTCTATCCTCTGGTGAGAGGGTTTGCAGGAATCGGCCTCTTGCAGCGAGAGGCAGCCGAGGCACCGTGCATTACAGTTCCTGCTCACCGGAATGGGCGCCTCCCATCTCCTCAAGAACAGGTTTTTCGCCGCAAAACAATGATTATTCACCGCACAATTGACGAGGTGCTCGATAAGTCTTCCGCAGCTCTTCCGTCTCTTGTATTCATCTATGGCCGGGACCAGATTCAAGTCATCAAAGTTGCCGGGATCCCACCTGAAATTATGTTCGATCCGGAAACCGGCCGCCCAGTAGTGGTCGTCTTTGCTCCCGACGGCCGTATAGGCCCAGGTCGGCAAGAGATACCGCTTGTGTCCGTACTCTGCTGCCGGTAGCAGGCTTCGCACGATCCCGGGCTCCAGGAAAATCGCCACTGCGGAGCATCGGACCCTTTTGCCGCGAATCTTGGCTTCAGAGACAATCTCGAACTCCCCGGTTGAAGGGTCCACCCCGATGGGCGGACAATCCGGTAGGAAAAAAAGCTTGCTGAATTCGGGCGCGATCATGAGATCGGAGCCTTCCACGGTGACCGGTCTGAGGCCCGAGGATCCTGCCATCTTCAATTCCGGATGCTCATAGATGATCCCGCCTCCATCCGCGTAGAGCAGGTTTGGCAGATCCTCATAATTATCTCTGTATTCCGACATCTCTCTAATCCTGGCCGGGGCCTGAGTCATTGAGCTATCCAACACCCGAAGCCCGGATTCGGTCTTTTCATTTTGTCTTTTTTGTTTTAGTATATCAACACTATAGGACAAAATGAATCCTTAAGCCTTGTTATCCGAAGGAATTCAGGTTGTAAATCCTCTCGAGTGTCAACCCGAGGCCCCCTATTCACCTCTGGGGCGCCAAGAGAAGGCAACTTTTATGAGACCTCCTGCTCACGACAATCAGCCCAAAGGCAAGAAGTTCCGCCTTGTCAAATTCTTTGCCTGGGCGAGCTTCATTGTCATCCTGATCTTCAGCTTCCCCTTCTCCATGGTCATATCCCAAAAGGCTAAGGAGATATTGCTCAAGAGCTACGAGAACTACGCTTTTCTTCTGGGCGAAAACCTCAATCACCAGGTCTTCCAGTACTTCGTGATCCCCGTCGTGTACGAGAGAAGGGAGCCTATCAAACTCCGAGATGAAAAGCAACGCCGTTTGCTCGACAGGGTCGTACGGAACACTATCCACGGTTTTAACGTGGACCTGGTCAACATCCATTCCATTGATGAAGATGTCATTGCCTACAGTACGGACCCTAAGCTCATCGGGCTCAGGGTCAAGGAGAGTCTGGGATACAAAAAGGCCCTCAAGGGAGAGGTCTATTCCGGATTGATTTCCAGTAAAGACGACCTGTGGGGCCTGGATATCGACTTTGTGGGTGGCAAGCAGAAACTCAGGACCTACATTCCCTTTAGGGGTCCTTATCCGCTCTTTAGCCCGGTGGAAGGTTATATCGGGGGTGTCTTTGAACTCATCCAGGACCTTACCCCCCAATACGAATCCATCGTCAAGTTCCAGTACCTCATCTTTGGTCTGTCCATCCTCATCATGGGACTGATATTCTTGGCGCTCCTCCTGATCGTGCACAAGGCGGAGAAGGATATAGAACAGCGCACCAGAGAACGCCTCGAACTGGAGGAGCAGTTGAACCAGGCCGAACGACTTGCATCCCTGGGTCACATGGTTGCAGGGGTCTCCCATGAGATAAAGAACCCCTTGGGGATCATCCAGAGTACCGCTGAACTGCTCGGTGGGCTGCCCGAGGCGTCGGAGACACAGAAGAGGCTCTCAAATGTCATTACAGAGGAATCCGGCCGGCTGAACAGGATTGTCACCGAGTTCCTTGATTTCGCCCGGCCGCAAACCCCCAATCTGCAAGAGTGTCGACTGGAAGGAGTCATCTCCAGGAATCTCTCTTTTCTGCGGCCTGAGCTGGAAAAGAGAGGGATTCGGGTGGAAGCGAACCTGGACGGAAGGCCTTATCCCCTGAAGGGGGACGAGGAACTCCTCTACCGGGCCTTTTTGAACATCCTGTTGAATGCCATTCAATCCGTCCATGATGGCGGCTTGATCGCGATCGACCTCGCCGAAGAGAAAGGGACCCTCCGCGTTGAGATCAGGGACAACGGCAAGGGCATCAGCGCCGAGAACTTGAGCAAGATATTTGATCCCTTTTTTACGACCAAAGACAAGGGGAGCGGACTTGGCCTCTCTATTGTGCGAAAGATCATTGAGGGGCACAGGGGGAGTGTCCACATAGAGAGCAAAGAAGGGGAAGGAACTTGTGTTAGGATCCATTTGCCCAGACATGCGAGGGGCTAGCAGGATCAAGAACGGAGTATTGTCCTTATGGAAACTATCCTGATTGTGGACGATGAAAGGAACTACCTGGTGGTCTTGGAAGCGCTTCTTGCCCCTGAGGGCTACGAGATATTAACGGCATCCAACGCCAGAGAGGCCCTGCGTTTGATCAGGAATTCGGACCTTGACCTCCTTATCACAGACGTGAAGCTCCCCGGTACGAGCGGCATGGACCTGTTACAGGAGTCCAAGAAGACAAAGCCTGATCTCCCTGTCATCATGATGACAGCTTACGGGACCATAGAGATGGCCGTAGAAGCTATGAAAATGCAGGCCTACGACTACATCACAAAGCCCTTTCAAAACGAAGAGCTCAAATTGACCATAAAGAAGGCCCTCCAGAACCACCGCCTCATCAAGGAGAACCGACTGCTCAGCAAGGCCCTTTCCGATAGGTACAGTTACGGGAACCTCATCGGCAAGAGCAAGCCCATGCGCGAGATATATGACATGATCCAGAAGGTGGCGCCATCCAAGGCCTCGGTCCTTATCACGGGGCCCTCGGGGACAGGAAAGGAACTGATTGCCAAGGCCATCCATTATGACAGCCCCAGAAAGGACCGCCCCTTCATATCCGTGAACTGCGGGGCCTTGACCGATACCCTGCTCGAAAGCGAACTCTTCGGCCATGAAAAGGGGGCCTTCACGGGTGCCATTGCCCTGAAAAAGGGGCGCTTTGAATTGGCCGACGGCGGGACCCTCTTTCTTGACGAGGTCGGAGAGATGCCCCAGGCCCTTCAAGTCAAGCTGCTGAGAGTGCTCCAGGAAATGGAATTCGAAAGGGTCGGCGGCACGAGAACAATAAAAGTGGACGTCCGGGTCCTGTCCGCCTCTAACAGGGACTTGAAGGAAGATGTAGAAGAGGGACGATTCAGGGAGGATCTCTATTACCGGCTAAACGTCATCCACATAGAGGTTCCTTCCCTCAGGGAACGGACAGAGGATATCAGGCCCCTGGTCAACCATTTTATGAACAAGTACAGGCAAGTGGAAGGTCATTGGGAACTTAGCCCCGATGTGTGGAAGGCCCTCTATGACTACACATGGCCGGGCAATGTGAGGGAACTCGAGAATGTGATTGAAAGGGCCGTTGTCCTGAACCCCGGGGGTCGAATCCGGTTGGACGATCTCCCTCCCGAGATTACCGGAGAGGAGAAGGAATTGGATATCAATCGTTTCATCCCCATAGACGCCCCTTTGCAAAAGACCCTCGAGCACATCGAAGAGAAGCTTATCCGTCGGGCCTTACACCAATGCAACAACGTCCAGTCCCACGCGGCGGAAATGCTGGGCATCACAAAGAGCCTCATCCAGCACAAGTTAAAAAAATATCGAATCTCCCTCTAGGAGGTCAAATTTTTTGGACCGAAATTTTAATAATGATCTCGCTGGATTAACTCATCACGCCCTCAAACGGGCCCCCACTGCGGTACAAATATTTGTACTCAGCCCTGGTCCTTTAACGGGGGCGCACCTGGAGAGCTAGCCATATCTTCTATATTTCCAATAGGTTACAAAGTATGCAAAAATTCCTGGGTTTGGCAAGGTTCTTGCTTATCATAAGAACTCAAGAAAAACCTCTTTCCTCCTAAGGAAAAAGACCAGCTTGCAATCTAAAGTTGGTCTTTTTCTTTTTAATAGCCCAGTCTTCTCAGGGCGCGCGTATCCCTGCTCCAATTCTTCTGCACCCTGATGGTCAGGTCAAGAAAGACGCGGGTACCAAAGATCCCCTCAAGGTCATACCTGGCCGCCTGGCCTATCTTTCTTATCATCTTTCCCCTATGACCCACAAGAATCCCTTTCTGGGACTGTCTCTCCACATTGATGGCGGCAGATATGTTGAGGAGTCCCCCCTCCGAGGCCTCTTCCATCCTTTCCACCGTGACCGCCGATGAATAGGGGAGCTCCTTTTTCGCGTTCTTAAAGACCTTTTCACGGATGACCTCCGACACCAGGAAGGTCTCGGACTGATCTGTCTCCATGCCTTTCGGGAAGAAGGCCGGCCCCTCGGTCAGCCTTGATTTCAACTCCCCCAAAAGCAGATCCGCTCCATCCCCCTTTAAGGCGGATATGGGCACGATGGCGGCAAAGGGATATCGCTCCCTGAACTGGTCGATGATGGGCAGGAGCTTCTCCTTGGGCCCCAGGTCGATCTTGTTGATAGCGAGGACGACTGGCCTGTTCAATCTCCTGATCTTCTTTATTATGGGTGAAATCTCCGGAGAGTTCGGCCTCGGCATCTCTATCATCAACAGAATGACGTCCACTTCCTGAAAGGTGGATTGTGCCGACGCAACCATGCTCCTGTGCAACGGGGTCCTCGTCCTGTGGATACCAGGCGTATCAATGAACACGATCTGGTATCCCTCCCCATGGTAAACACCCAGGATGCGATTCCGTGTTGTCTGGGGTTTGGGTGATACGATGGAGATCTTTTTGCCTATCAATCGGTTCAAGAGGGTGGACTTGCCCACATTGGGAGGCCCAATGATGGAAACGAAACCTGACAGGAACTTTCCTCGACTCTCGGGACCCACTTCTTCTCCAATTTCCCCTGGTCCTTTTCTGTGCACAATGCTCTCTCTGGACCGAGGCAGCCATGATGCCGCTATTCTAGGCCATCCTGTCCCATTCTACGCGTCCCTTTTCCACGGACTCGTCAGGAACAACACGGATCACCGCCGCCCCCGTCATTCTTTCTATCTCGCGTAGCCCCTGGTTCTTGAATCCCCTGATGAGGGGGATTTCCTTCCCAGGAGCCCTTATCCTGATCTCTTTCGCCTCCCCGTGCCCGGGTAAAAGACCGGCGATCTTCTTCAAGTGGATTCCGGCACGAACCAGATAGCCGAAACAGCCGTGCCAAGGACCTGCCAGGACCTGCCCCCCTTGAAAGAGGGAAGGGGGCGTAAGGAGACCGATTCTGATCACGGGGATGCCTTCTCCTTCCAAGGCCATACAGCTCTCCCGGCATATCTCCAGGGCGTCTTCCAGTTCAAGGGCCTTGTAGCTCCCCCGCCGGAACCACTCCGCCAGTTCCGTACCCCTGATTACCAGGACCGGGTAGAGCCTCGCCATGTCGGGTCGGAGATCTATCACCCTTTCCACGGTCCTGCGGAATCTTTCCCTGGAGTCCCCTGGCAGGCCGGGCATGAGCTGTATCCCCACTCGAAAACCCTGCTCCTTCAGCATACTTACTGCCTTTACCGTATCTTCGGCCCCGTGTCCCCTCTTGGTGAGATGGAGCACCTCGTCGTCCATGGATTGCGCCCCCAGCTCCACCGTGGAGACACCGAATCCTTTCATGACGCCCAGCCTATCCCTGTCAACGGCATCGGGCCTGGTGGAAACCCTGATTGATTCCACGAGCCCCATTTCCAGAAAGGGTTGCACTGCACCGAGAAGCGCCCTCATTCTCTCGATGGGAAGGCTCGTAAAGGTTCCCCCGTAAAAGGCAACCTGCCTCGGCCCCGGCTCGCGGCAATCCCCCGCCTGAACCGAAAGCCGGACAACCTCCTGGACGGCATTGCCATCCAGGGGTCCGTGGGGCTGGCTCGTGATCTTCTCCTGATGGCAAAAGACACACCTGTGGGGACATCCCTCATTGGGAATGAACAGGGGTATGATCAGGGGTCTTCCCCTTTTGCCCTTAGACAAAGAAAAGCCTCCTTCGCCGCCTTCTGTTCTGCCTCTTTCTTGCTCCTCCCCTCGGCCTCAGCCAGGACCTGTCCGTTCATTTTCAGGGCAACCTTGAAGGTCTTCTCATGGGCAGGCCCCTTCTCCTGGACGAGTCTGTACTCCGGGCGGGTCTTGTACACCTCCTGGGTATACTCCTGGATCAGGCTCTTGTAATCACTCACGGCGGTCTCTGATTGAATCTCCCTGATCACGGGAACGAACAACTCCCGGATAATTTCCTTTGTCTTTTCAAAGCCCCCGTCAAGGTAAAGTGCTCCCAGCAGGGCCTCCATGGTATCGGCCAGGATGGACGGCTTTTCCCGGCCGTTGGACGCCTCTTCTCCCCTTCCCAAGAAGAGGTACTCCCCGAGATCTAAGGCTCGGGCCATGTTGCAGAGACCTCTTTCGTTTACCACAAAGGACCGGACCTTGGTTAACTCCCCCTCGGTAGCATCCTCGAAGAGATCCATCAGGATATGGCCGATCGCCAGATCAAGTACTGCGTCCCCGAGAAATTCAAGCCTCTCATTGTCCTCAAGACCCTCGGACCCGGTCTCGTTTACGTAGGATGAGTGTCGAAAGGCCTGTTCCAGCAGCTCCCGATCCTTGAATTCGTATCCCAGCCTCTTGCACAGGCGATCGAAGGTCTTTTCTCCTGTTGCGCGACCCATAGTGGAAATCCTGCTCAACCCATTCCCGTTGTTTCTGCAGACAGGCTGTCTTGTGCAAATCCCTTTGTGCTCACCCTAGATAGGGCATATCAGAGCGCTTTGCAGCCCCTTGGGAGATCTTTTCACAAGGGGCTAACCAACCACCATCATTGTTGTGCTTCGGGCAACAGCGTGTAGAGATCTGGTGCCTCGTCCCTCCTCCATGGAACACACCCAAGACAATCGTAGGTGTCCATCCGGAGGAGCAATGCTTTCTTGCTTATAATATTATATCACTTACCTTTCATTCAATATATTCCTTCTATTAAATGTTTGGTGCCGTTGCTGTTGTCTGGGAGGAATTTGATTGAGCCTTTTGAAAAGACCTCCCAAGGGACAACCCCCATCATTGTCGGGCTTTGGGCGATACTCTGTCAGAGGCTATGTCCTGATATGCCAAAGAGGAGCCCCGCGCCACCGTGGGTCACGCTATTTTCTGTTTGATATTTTCACCCGGCCAACATATATATACCATGTCCTATCGAGAAGACATCTTGAGGAACAGGATGGCGAGGAAAAAAGACAAAAAGCCCAAGAGAAAAAGGGGTAATCACCTGATCAACCGCGACGATCAGGCCAAGCTGGAGGATATCCTTGGCGCCCTCCAAGAAGAGGACCCCTCAGATATCCGAGAGCGCATAACCTCCCCACGGCTTGCCCGTCTGGTCCTGGAGCAGGTGCCTCCCGATGAAGCCCTCTCACGACCCCTAGTCTTTGCCATAAAGGGGGCCTTCCCCCACGACAAGACGGTACAGAAGTCCCTCAAACGGTTCCTCTTCAAACTCAAACAAAAGGGCATCTCGATCCCGGAGCTTGAAGAACGAAAGGACACCAAGCCCTTGGTGAGAGGCCCTGACCCGAGCGAACCTATTGCCTACACAGGCCCCATAGACGGGGCGGGCAACCGCCCCCTCTTCCTGGCGATCCCCAGGGTTCCCAAGGGCTTTGACGTAGGGATCGGCATAGCCAATGACGAACTGGGGTTTAGGGATTTTCTCGCAGGCACCCAGAGTAAGAAACGCATGAAGGAATTGAAGGCCTTCTTCTTTGAACAGGTTCGCGATCCCCTGGAGACATCACTGGCCCACATCGCCCAAATCATGGAAATGGCCTATGCCAGGCACGAGTCAACGGGTGACGAGGCCTCTCAGGGATACCTGAAGATCAGGCCCTGGATACTGGAAAATGCCACTCTGCCTGAAGGGCCCTTGGTCTACCAATTCATTTCCCCCCAAGAAATCTCCCGATCCCTGTTGACCGCTTCGCAAATAGATCGGCTGCTGGATCATAGGCTCATGGAGACATGGATTGTTGATCCCGCGGCGATTGAGTCCCCCATGGAGGAGATCCAAAAGGCCAAGGAAAGCCCTATTCTCATATCTGATACGCAAAGGGCCGGCCGCATTGAAGAAATCAAGGCCGAAGCCATTGCAAGGATCTATCCCGGGGAAAAGAGAAGGCTCGTCAAAAGACGCCTTGAAGAGATGGCCCTTGTTCTCTTCAAGATGGAAGAAGAGCAGTATGCGAAGATCGCCTTGGCAGCAGCCATCTCCCTGGATGAAGACGATACGATCTTTGGGGTCAACCCCTTTCTCACAGCCCTTGTCACCAGGAGCATGGAATTCTATTCGAAGATGACAGAGGACCAAGAGGGATCCAAGATCCTTCGCAGCCCCTCCTCCTCCAACATCATTGTGCCTTGATCGGCGGATGCCCGGGTAGCCAATGGGATGGAGGCATGAGGTGAGAGGCAACACTGTCAGCCTTAAACTTTGAACCTTGAATCGTGAATTTGTAACTTCAAATCCGGTGGAATGCTTTAGGGTATTAATCAAAAGGAGAATGGGGAAGAAATGGATTATGACAATCTCTTGGATCTCGTCAAGAAAAGGCGCAGTATCCGGCGCTTCAAGCCTGATCCCGTGCCGGACGAACACATTGACAAGATAATCGAGGTGGCAAGATGGGCCCCTTCGGGCTTCAACATGCAGCCATGGGAGTTCGTTGTCATCAGGAAGCCGGAGCTGAGGAACAAGATCGTTGAGTATGTAATGACATACTGGGATCAAGGAAAGCTCATGGAATCCACCAGGGAGGCTTGGCAAGGACGCCCCTGGAGGTTGAAGGGAGTGGTTGATTCGGGAATGGATTATACCACGGCCCCGGTCTACATCCTTCTGCTCGGCGATAAGAGGACAAGGGATGGGCTCCCCATGGGGGTCAGATACTCAGAGGAACGGTTTCAATTGATTTTCATGTCGAGCCTCGCAAATGCATTTATGCATATGCACCTGGCCGCGGCCACGCTGGGGCTTGCCTCCCAGTGGGTCTCTGCCGTCACGACTCCCTTTGCCCACTGCATGATCAAGGATCTCCTGGGGATACCCAATGAAATGGTCCCCTACGACATGATGGCACTCGGGTATCCTGCGACGAAACCGGGGGGAAAATACCTGAGAGACAAAGGAGAAATGGTCCACTTTGACGATTGCAGCACGGGTGATTTCAGGAGCGATGCTGATGTGAGGGACTTCATCAAGAGGGCCAGGAGCTGGACCATGGGTGCTCATCAGAAGAAGGCTGATCCCAGATGAAAACCAGCCTTGGCCAATCACAAATCCTAGATGGAAACGGATACGCAAGAAACAGTAAGAAAAACGATTGAGACCCACTCTGACAGGGATGAGGCCATGAACCCTGTCAGTGGCCTCCAGCGCGACAATCCGTTTCACGGGGATCAGGGGAGGAAGGGCGGGACAAGGCTCCCCCCTCTCGGTATCTTTCTCCTGATAAGCCTCACCCTCTTCTGGGGTCTTAACTGGCCGATCATGAAGATCGCCCTCACGGAGATCCCGCCCTGGACCTTCAGGACCTTCTGCCTGGTATTGGGGGGGCTTGGTCTTATGGGCCTGGCCAAGGCGAATGGTTTCCGCCTTGCCGTACCGAAGGGAGAGCTGAAACCCCTCTTGCTGGTGGCAGCCCTGAATATCACGGGCTGGCATCTCCTCTCCGCCCATGGCCTTGTCCGGATTAACGCGAGCCGGGCGACCATAATCGCCTTCACCATGCCCCTGTGGGCGACCATCCTGAGCTGTTTCATACTCCGGGAAAGATTGAAGGTGTCTCGGCTCTTGGGGCTCGGACTCGGTATCTGCGGACTGGCTATTCTTGTCGGTCAGGAGATAAGGGCCCTGGGCGCCTCCCCGGCCGGCTCTTCACTCATGCTCGGGGCAGCCCTCTCTTGGGCCCTGGGGACCGTGGCCATCAAGTACTTCCAATGGACCATGCCCGTATCCCTGCTCACGGCATGGCAACTGCTCCTCGGAGGTATCCCGGTCGTCCTGGGGGCCGTCCTCTTGGACCCGGCGGACACCCTTCTGCACCTGTCTGCGAAGAGCATCCTGGCAGCTGTCTATGTGATCCTGCTGCCCATAATCTATTGCCAGTGGGCATGGTTCAAGGTCGTCAGCCTGTTCCCCGCCACGGTGGCTGCCATTGGGACCCTTGCCATTCCCGTGATAGGTGTCCTCAGCAGCGCTCTCATACTCTCGGAAGCAGTGGGGGTCAGGGAAATCGCAGCCCTGGTCCTCGTGGTGACCGCACTCGCCATCGTGATGATCAAGCCTGATTGAATAGATCGGGGAAAGGGATGCCGGGACCTGTTCGGAGTCCCGCGGCATCCTTAAGGTCGAATGACCCGGACCGTGTCTCCGACATGGAAGGACATCAGGTCTTCCCCTATCTCCAGAGGACCGTCGTAGGTCTTTCTCGTCCGAGAGATGATCTCCCCTATGTCGGAATAGAGGACCATGTGGGTATATACGGCCAGCTTGGGGCTTGAACGAGAGAACACCTCCCCGGCCTCTTCCGGCGTAAGATGGAGGTCTGAAATGCTGCGCTCCCTCTCCGACAAGCCCGTGTCATCTTTGTGGACACCGGCCACGTTGTGAAACAGGACGTCCACGCCTTGGGAAAACCTGATAAGGTTTTCAGAAAACCTCGTATCCCCCGAAATCACGACCGAGCGTCCTTCAAAATCAATCCTGTAGCCGTAGGCAGGTCGAACCGGACGGTGATCCACTTCAAATGCCGTCACCCCGAGACCCCCTGCCTCGTAAATCAGCCCTTCCTCTATCTCCTCGCACTCCACTCTGGCGTCTTCCCGGAGGATCTTGTCATGGACTGGTCGCATTTGAAGATCAAATTCAAAGGCCTCTTCAAACTTGGCCATCATCTTACGGGTCCCTTTCGGACCCCAAACAAAAAGGGGCCCCTTTCTGCCGAAGGCCCACGGGGTCAACCAGAGATCGGGGATCCCCACGGTATGGTCTGAATGCAAATGGGTCAAAAATAACTTATTGACCTCCAACATGGGTGTCCCGTTCTCGAATAGCCTCTGAAGGGTGCACCTCCCGCAGTCTATGATGAGTTTCTCAGCGCCTGCTTCTACGAGCGCACTCGACCCGTAGCGATTGGTTTGAAGGCGCGGTGTGCCGGTGCCCAGCAGAGTTACTTTCAGTGTTCTCATGTCCTCAGCCATCCTAATCTCTCTCTTACTCCAACCACCCTCTCATCATTTCTCTGCCCATCCCCATTAGGCCAGGAATTCCCTTGACCTGGCAGGAATTCACCCCTCTGAGTGGAATGATCCTGCGTCCTGTCCCTCAAGACGTATATTAGAGGACTCCTTCCCCTGTCAACGGAAAAACTTGAAGAGTCCCAGACGTGGGCCCTTTCGTGGCATGAAATCCGCAAAACGGGAATTGCAAGAGTTGACGGCCCTAAAAATCAGGGATTTCCCGATTGCGAAAGATCAAAAATATCCTAGAATTTTTAAGATTTAGGTCAAGTTCAAGCCCACAAGAACCCCTTGATTGAAGTAGCCGGCAGAAGCAGAGATGCCCCTCTTTCTTTCTCTTTCTTCACAGTGTGGGGTCTTTGAAGAAGCGTGCACACCAGTGAGGAGCCGGCTTTTTGATGGACAGGGGCTCGGTTGTTTTGGTATGATGCGGGGATCTCTTATCCAATTGCGCCATGAATCCCGGGCGTGCATAGGTGAAAGGTGTCATGGCGGGTAACGTTCGTTCAAAATTGGAGATGAATAATCCGAACTTTCAAAGGGAGCCAAAGAAGGTTCAAAAGATAGACGCTGGTGGTTCCTCGCGGGATGAGGTCGTCAAACTGAATATTGATATTGAGTGCTCGAGGGACTTCGTAGAAAAACTGCTCCGCGAATACACCCTGACCATCAAGTCCTCATCACCCCAGGAAAGGCAATTGAAGTTCTCCTACCCGTCCAAGAGGAATGGTTCCCTTCTTCTCCTCGACAGCGGTGACCCAGCAGGATATCAGACAGAACAACCGGAACGACCCGAGAAGCTGGAAAGACAGTCCAGGTGGGTTGACAGGGTTCTCTTTGGTACCCTGCTCCTGATATTTGCCTCCATGGGGGGCGTTGTTGGCAAGATGTATCTCGAGAGGGGCGAGAGGCAACTCTCAGTCCGCACCATGTACGACACTCTTTTCAAGAACGACCGGCCTTACAGGAGAGCCTTGATTCGAAATCTCAACGCCCTGGTAAGCAAACTGGATGAATTGACTTCCGTTCCGCGCATGGGGGAGGCATTCCCGGAGATAACATCCCTTTCAACGGTCGTGATTGCCAAAAGGGGGTCAGATCCTGCCGAGCAGGCACTGGCAGCCATCGAATACATATGGAGGGTGAAAGACCTCTTTGATAGATGGGTTGAGGGATCCCGGGATTTGCCTCCCGAACTCCGGCCCACCCAAAAAGAGATCTCTTATTTTCTCTCCCTGTGGAAAGAAACCAAGGCGTTGCTGGATCATATACAAACCGCTCGATCAGGGCCCATGAGGCTCTTGAACACCAAGAATGACCGGGGGAATGATCCGCCGACACCCCCCCAGGGGGGTGCCTTTTCTGCCCGTCCGGCATCCAACCGCACCACCTAGCGTCCCTGCATCCAAGTGCTCTCCTCAAAACATCCCCGCCTCCAAGGGGACATCTCCAGAGAGAATGGTTGCTTTTGAATCCCGTTTGAGATAATAAATCAGGGGGATCATCCCTCAACAGGTTGTTGCCTAAATGATTTCATGGGTTTTGTCCCAGAAAGGGGGACCATGGCATCACTCTGTGGCTCCTTGGGAGGTCTTTTCACAAGGCTCAATATTGACACGCTCGTAGAAAGTCGCCCACTCGTCATGCCGGACTTGATCCGGCATCCAGAACCATTTGAAAAGACTGGATTCCCGCCTTCGCGGGAATGACGGAAAAAACGAATATTTGCGGGTTCATCAATTATTGAATCGGAGAATTGCTGAAAGGAGGTCTGGATGGAGATCAAGACTTTGGGAGTGGTTGGAGCTGGACAGATGGGCTCGGGTATTGCGCAGGTCGCTGCCGCAAGCGGCCTCTCCGTACTCATGAGCGACATAAGCGATGAGTTTGTCGAGAGGGGCTTTTCCTCCATTGAAGGGAGCCTGAATCGTATGGTGAAGAAGGAGAAGATCACGGATGATGACCTTAAGGCCATATTGGGAAAGATCGAAGGAAGCACCTCCATTGATGATATGGCCAAGGCTGATTTCGTTGTGGAAGCTGCCACCGAGGACGAGGCCCTGAAACTGGAGATATTTGGCAATCTCGAGCAGTACTGCCGGGAGGGGGTGATTCTGGCGTCAAATACATCGTCTATCTCCATCACAAAGATCGCTTCCGCCACCAAGAGGCCCGAAAGGGTGATCGGGATGCACTTCATGAATCCGGTCCCCCTTATGAAGCTCGTGGAAGTCATCAGGGGGCTGGCGACATCTGACGAGACATTTCGCACAACAAATGACCTGGCATTGAAGTTGGGCAAGACACCGGTGCCCTCGAGGGATTTCCCCGGTTTCATAGCCAACAGGATCCTGATGCCCATGATAAATGAAGCAATCTATGCCCTGTTCGAAGGCGTGGGAACCGCGGAGGACATAGACCAGATAATGAAACTGGGCATGAATCATCCCATGGGCCCTCTTGCCCTTGCCGACCTAATTGGGCTGGATACCTGTTTGGCCATTATGGAAGTACTCCACTCAGGCCTGGGAGATGACAAATACAGGCCCTGCCCCCTGCTGAAAAAGTACGTAGAGGCCGGATGGCTTGGCAGGAAAGCGGGCAGGGGATTTTATTCCTACACATGATTGCCATCATAGACTATAGGGCAGGAAACCTGACGAGTGTCCAGAGGGCCCTGAACCACTTGGGTTGGGAATCCGTCGTTACCCATGACTATTCGGCCGTTGTGGGCGCCGAAAGGATTATCTTCCCCGGGGTTGGCGCAGCAGGAAAGGCCATGCACAACCTCAGGGAATCGGGACTAGACCGTGCCCTCGTGGAGGCCTACCAGAAGGGCACGCCTATTTTGGGCATCTGCCTTGGAACCCAGATAATCACGGACTGGAGCGAGGAAAACAACACCGAGTGCCTCGGCCTGATCAGGGGCCGAGTTCGGAGGTTTCCCGCCAGGCTGTCAGACCGGGCGGGAAATAGTCTCAAGGTGCCCCACATGGGCTGGAACGGTGTCGAGTTAAACCGTTCCCATCCCCTGTTTGACGGCCTCATCCCGGAAAGCGAATTCTACTTCGTCCATGCCTATTACCCGGAGCCCGAAGATCCCGGCGAAATCCTTGGGATAACCCGATACGGTATTCCCTTTGCCTCGGTCCTCGCCCGAAGAAACCTGGTCGCGGTCCAGTTTCACCTGGAGAAGAGCGGGAGGCCCGGCCTGGGGATCTTGTCAAACTTTTGCAAATGGGACGGGTAAGGAGATGCTTAGCAAGCGGATCATACCCTGCCTGGACGTCCGTGATGGCAAACTGACCAAGGGGATCAAGTTCAAGGGCAACGTGGACATCGGGGATCCTGTTGAGATGGCCGCCTTTTACTACGAAGAGGGCGCAGACGAGATAGTATTTTACGATATTACCGCTTCCAGCGACAGGCGCGACATCATGATCGAGGTCGTGGAGAGGGTCGCGGAAAGGATCTTCATCCCCTTCTCAGTCGGAGGAGGCATCAGGGATGTCGATGACATGAGAAGGGTGCTTCTCGCGGGTGCGGAAAAGGTCAGCGTGAATTCGGCCGCCATCAGGGAGCCAAGCATTATTTCCGAGGGTGCCGGGGCCTTTGGGAGCCAATGTATCGTCCTTGGCATGGATGTCAAGCGCGTATCCCCCTCTCCCGGGATTCCCAGCGGCTATGAAATGGTCATTGATGGAGGAAGGACCCGCATGGGCATCGATGCCTTGAAATGGGTCCGGGAGGCAGAGAGCTTGGGGGCGGGCGAGATCTGTCTCAACAGCATCGACGCGGACGGCACTCAGGAGGGTTATGAGCTGGCTCTGACCCGGCTAATCGCCTCAAATGTCAACATCCCTGTCATAGCCTCCGGCGGTGCCGGGAAAAAAGAGCATCTCTACGAGGTCCTCACCGAGGGGATGGCCGATGCGGCACTCATCGCTTCAATCACCCACTACGGAAAATACAGGATCAAGGAACTGAAAGAATACCTTCACAGTGAAAGCATAAAGGTGCGCATGGTATGGTGAGAAAACGACTTCATAATCTCGAGCAGAGAAAAAGCTCCATAGTATTTGCCAACTCGGGACACCTGTGTTATCTTCCAAAAAAAGAGGAGGTAACGGGAGTTGAATCATGGCCAAGATACTGATTGTTGACGATGAAGAGCACATCCGATACCTTTATTCCGAGGAACTGACAGAGGCCGGATACGAGGTGATTACCGCCGAGAGCGGATACAAATTGCTTGAGAAGATAGAGGAGGAAAAGCCGGACCTCGTGGTCCTCGATATCAAAATGGTCGACTATAACGGGCTTGACTTGCTCCAGGATATCCGCAACAAATTCTATAACTTACCAGTAATTCTCTGCACTGCCTACGACACTTTCAAAGAAGACATGAAGTCTATCGCAGCCGACTTTTATGTGATCAAGTCCTTTGATCTGACCGAGTTGAAGAACAAGATAGCCATGGCCCTGGAAGCGAGTGTGGAGCCCTCCTAACCCTCCGACTCGGGTAGGCCCCCTTTCTTGGGTTACCACAACGAGAGATCACTTATGGTACTTTTCTCCCCGCAGGATAGTCATGGCCCTGTAGAGCTGTTCCAGGAGCAGCAACCGGCACATCTCATGGGTCAAGGTGAGCCTTGAAAGGGACAGCCTCTCCCGGGAGAGTCCAAGGACCTCTTTTGAAACCCCCAGGGGTCCGCCCACTACCAGGTCTATGGATCCGGTGCCCTTATTGAACAACCCTTCCATCCACCGGGCCAATCCCAAGGAATCATATTGGCGGCCGGAACGATCCAGGACGACCAAGGTGGCCCTGGGGTCCAGTTTCCCCTGGATCCGTTTTCCTTCAAGACCCATGACCTCCTCGGGGGACCTCTTCCCGTCAACCTTGTTCCCTTTGACCTCGATCCACTCCACTGGTACGTACTTGCGCAACCGCCCGAGGTAGTGGTCCTCTCCTTCCCTGAGGAATGACATCCTGGTCCTGTCCACGACTATGATTCTGATCTTGGCCATCCTGCCGGAATACCAGCCTGGGTCTTTTCTTTCAGAAATCCTTCAACCAGCCCCTTGACCGCCATGGTTATCTGGGATTGGGCGAGACGGTAGTAGTAACTGTTCCGTCCAAAGGGATCCACGATATCATCCACGTCTTGAGCCCCGGGGAGATAGATCCCGAGGTGCTCCACCTTGTCTTCCGTCTCGGGCCACGTTTCCCTCAGTATCTCCCCGTGTCTGTGCTCCATGACGAAGATCCAATCGGCCCAATCTATATCCTCCGTCCCGATCTGCTTTGCCTCGCGGGCCTTGACGGGAATGCCCTCCTTGATGAGATAGGACACCATTCTAGGGTCGGGCGGGCTGCCGGGGGCGGCATGGATCCCTGCAGAGGAAACCGAGATACCCTTCAATCCCTTCCTAGAGATCTCGTGCCTGAGGAGCATCTCTGCCAGGAAACTCCGGCTGACGTTGCCACTACATACAAAGAGGATATTCATGGGCACAACCCGGCAACCATGGGTGGTCTATTTCTTCTCAAGACCCAGCATCCCGGCGATTTCCCGAGACATCTCTCGCACGAATTGATCCATGTCCTTTTTTCCAAGGGGTTTCCCGGGCCCCGGATAGGTCCTTATTCGGTCAGGCCTTACCAGAACAGGGGCATTCCTGAGTTCCCCCCTGGGACGGACATTAAACTGGGGATCGAAGCTATCTTGGAAGTACATCTCCTGGAAATTGATAAACTTGAGCATGTGGGCGGTTGAATCCAGGACCCCTATTTCATCCGGGCCCGCATATCCTTTCTCGACGGCCTTCACAAATCCTGCCAGGGATTCCCCGCCCTGGGTGCAGGCGATGTTTCCGTTACGGTTGGCGATTATCATCCAATCCATGATCTCCTGTTCCTCCACCTGAACCACAAAGACCCTTTTTTCACCTGCCACTTGATTATACTCGTCAACCACGCTAATGACCCTTGGCATGGAAACGGGATTGCCGATCATGGCCGCCTGGGCGACACTGGGCCGTACGCTCACCGGGACAAATCGCCTCCGGGTGCTATCCTCCTCCATGTAGTACCTGTAAACAGGATCTGCGTGTTCTGATTGGACCCCCACGACCTTCGGGAGATCTTCAATGATCCCTGCCCCGCGAAGCTTCAGGAAACCGCTCATCACGGCCGTGATGTTCCCCGCATTACCTATGGGCAGCACCACCACCTTATCTCCTACCTCATAGTCAAGCTCCTGGGCTATTTCGAATGAAAAGGATTCCTGCCCCAGTATCCGCCAGGAGTTCTTGGAGTTGAGGAGGGCCACATGGTAGTTTTCCGCCAGGGATTCCACGACCTTCATGCAGTCATCGAAGACACCGGGTATTTCCAGGACTCGGGCACCGCTCCCCAGGGGTTGGGACAGCTGGTGGGGGGTCACCTTGCCGTGGGGCAAAAGCACGGCTGCCTTTAGGAAATCATCCAGGTATGCGCAATAGAGGGCCGCTGAGGCAGAGGTGTCCCCGGTTGAAGCGCATATGGCGAGGAGGTTGTTCAACCCCTTTTTCCTTGCGAGGTGGTTGACATAACTCAACGCGCAGGCCATGCCCCGGTCCTTAAAGGAGGCGCTCGGATTCAGGCCGTCGTTCTTGAAGAAGAAACGGAGACCCACCATATCCTCAAGCCGGTTATTCGCCTCCACCAGGGGGGTGTGCCCCTCGCCCAGGTACACGATGTCTTCCAGGGGAATAACAGGGGCAATGAACTCGTAATAGCGGAAGATCCCCTTGAGGGCCCTGTTATTGATCATCTTTCGATAGTCAAAGATCTGGCGCCATTTCTTGCCGTCCAGCTCTCGTGCCCTCTCCAATTCCCTGTCACGGAGCAGTAGCACACCGCCGCACTCAGGGCATGTATAGAGCAACTCATCAATATCGAATTCCCTTGTGCACCCAAGGCAGCTGTAAGCCATCTCTCCCCTGGGTTCAGGCATCACATAAGGCCTTATTTCTTGTGGAAAGTCTCCGATTTTCATACGCTGTTCTCCTCCGCGCAATTGTCCCCGTCTCCCTATCCGAATCGCAATGACGGGAGGATGACAGAGATCGCTTACGTCCTTTTCTGCCCCACGGTCGATAGCTGTAACCATTCATTATTATTACACCTCATCCCTAATTTCAATCACTAATGTCCGGTTAGGATTTTGCAAATGAACCGTTACAATTCCTGGATGAGGCCCCTGGGAGCCCTTTTCACAAGGCTCAATATTTGTCCTGAGTCGGTCTCACGCCCCCA
>JAFDHO010000204.1 GCA_019308745.1 Deltaproteobacteria bacterium | reverse complement strand
TTTCCGGTTGACGCGGGTTAGGAGGATCCCAAGACGGTGTTCCAGGATGCCTCCCGTGTAAGTCATGGCTGGAAGAGATTCCTTGGTCCGTTTATCATATCCCGAGCAGAAACTTGGCCGTGGCAAAATAGATGAACAGGCCGGTGATATCCACGATGGTTGTGAGCGCCGGACTGGCGACAACGGCAGGGTCGAATCTCATCTTGGCGGCAGCAAGGGGTAAGAGCGCGCCGATCAGAGTAGAGGTGAGGACCTGGAGACCCAGAGCTGCCCCTACGGCAATGCCGATCAGTGAAAGATCATATCCTTGAGGCCTTCCGGAATTCCCACCGAAGGCGATTACCCTTCCAAAGGCAAGGGCCGCTAACAGGAGTGCCATGGGCAGGGCGACCTTGAACTCCTTAAAGAGGACCCTGAATACGTCCTTGGGCGAGATCTCCTTCAAGGCGAGGGCCCTGATGACTAAGGTGGCAGACTGGCTGCCCGTATTCCCGCCGGTATCCGCCAGCATGGGCATGAAGGTAGCGAGGATTGCAAACTGGAGCAATAGCCCCTCAAAGTTTTGAACAATGTATCCTGATACCAGTCCGAGGGATGCGAGGATAACAAGCCACAGGAAACGGTTCTTGAAGTGCTCCCAGGACGAAGTACGCATGTAAGAGGCAGTCTCATGGCTCCCCCTGATGGCCATGAACTTTTCCATGTCTTCCGTGTGCTCCTGGTGAATGACGTCAATGGCGTCATCATGGGTTATGATCCCTACAAGGACGTGGTTACCGTTCACCACGGGAAGGGCGAGGAGGTCATATTTTGCGATCTTCCTGGCGGCCTCCTCCTGGTCTTCTGTGACCATGGCGTAGATGAGGTCCCGGTGCATGATATCCTCAACTCGCCTGTCGGGTCGCGCAAGGATGAGGTCCTTCAGGGACAGGAAACCGATGAGCTTTCTCTGCGAGTCTACCACGTAAGTGTAATAAATCGTCTCCTTGTCCGGCGCCTCCCTTCGCAGTTTAGCAATGGCCTCTTCCACGGTTTGCTCGGGCGAAAGGGTGGCATAGTCCGAGGTCATCACGGCCCCGGCGGTTCCTTCAGGATAAGAGGCGAGACGCCTGATGTCCTCGCGCTCTGCCTGGGCCAGGACAGGGAGGATGTCTTCCTGCATTTCCTCGGGGAGTCGTTTGAGCAGGTCCACCCGTTCGTCCGCCGACATGTGTGTCACGATACCGGCCAGGTCCTGGCGCCTGAGGGACTCAGCCAATCCTACCTGGAGGCCTTGGTCCAGATTGCTGAAGATCTCTGCCCGCAAACGTGGCTCCAGGACAGTGAATATCTCCCAGACTTCTTCCGGTGTAAGGGCGCTGAGAAATTCGGCTATGGTGCCCGGATGGGAGGAGGAGCAGAATTCCCGGATCGCACTGGTATCTTCTTTCGCTAACAGCTCACGGAGTTCTGGTGCAAGAAGGGCATTTTTCATGGTTCACCTCCAGGCGCCGCAGCGGAAATGCGCCCCCTGGGGTGAACAGGATGTTGGTCAGGTAAGAAGGGGGTTGACGCTATTCACCGAAGAGGAGGCCGCCTCCCGGGACTGCGGCTCGTGTTTTATTCTCCTTGTGAAGGGTGCGCCCGTGCAACATAGGGCATAACTTCCACAATCTTCGTTCATTTCTATTTTCCTTGCTTTCATACCCCCGAAAAAGGTGATGGTCCCTCGAAGCCTTTCAGAATCCGTGAAAAAATAATTCCTCACCTTCTGAATGTCAATAACAAAATAGCCCAAACTTACCCGAGGGGCTCCGACGGCTCCGGCAAGGAAAAGGGCCCCGGGACGAGAAACATAAGAACATGTTCTCCGGCCTGTTCTTGAAGCATCATGAACGCCTCAAGACATCATGATGGGTTCTTGTCTTCCAGGGCCTGGGCAATATGCTTGATCATCTGCCGATATACCCCGCGGAAGATATCAGGCGAGAGGAAATAGTCCGGATTGTCCCGGTAAAAGGCGGGCATGAGTTCGTCCACAGCTTTGTCGATGTCTTGGGTTCTAAGGTAGGTCTTTTCCATCAGATCTCTGTGCTCTCTGGCGCACTCGATGGAGCGTGAAATGAACGTCGCTGCCTCGTCCCCTGTGACGTACCCGTAGTGATCCGCGCAGTAGTATCGGACTTCAAGGGTCTTGAGTCTTTCGAGGCTTTCCTGGTACTTGGTGAAATTGGAATTGCCCGATGTGACGATGATATGATCAAAGGGGATTCCTCCTGAGTCGGAAGGAAACAGGGCCTTAAGGGCCGGGGCATAGGCGGATATGGCGCAAGAGGAATGGCCGGGTGTTTCTATGATGTGGACTTCCACGCCATCGAGGTCCAGGCGATCTCCGTCCCTCACAACAGAACCCTGTATGTCATCGCGCCAATCCAGGTCGTGGGACCCCAAAGCCCCTGTCATACCCATTCGCTCCGCAACATCCCTGCTGAAGGCATTGATCGTTTCAATGGCCTTGGGCATGCTGAGGATTTCCCACGCCCTGGCCGATGCGTAAATCTCCAGGTCCGGTTGGGACCTCTTGAAGAAGGGGACGACCCCCACGTGGTCAAAATGGGAATGGAGGATCAGCAGTTTCTTGATCCTGTTCCTGTCAATAGCGAAATCCTCCATCTGTTTCAGGATAGCGGGTACGATGTAGCTCATCCCGCCACTTATGATCATGGACCCCTCGGATCCTTCCAGAAGGTAGACTCCCGACTCCTTTCGTCCCAGGTACCATAACCCTTCGCATACCTTTCCAGGTTCTCTTGTTCTCATGGCTTCTTCTTATTCTCCTCCTTGGTTTAGCTTAGATTTGTTGACGTCAATGACTGTGGGCAACATGGTTGCAAGCATAGAAAACATATGTCGGCGGTTTTGGATTGAGGCAACCGTGTTGCGGGCAACAATACCGATGTAAATCAAGAAATAAGATTACTCCATCAAGCAAGGTCATGCGCCGACTCAGGGCCAAGAGAATCATTCTATTGTTCTCACGTCGCCCACCTGTCAAGCAGCCCTTGAAGCCTCCCCTTTTTGACGGTAATGGCCCCCTCCGGGCAGATCTCCATGCAGCACAGGCAACGGACGCATCCATCGTAGTCATAAAGGGGTTTGTTCCCGCGGCCATCGCTCCTTTCAATTGCACCGGCCGGACAAATGGCCTTGCACTGGTAACACAGTGTGCATTTCTCCTCCAAGGGAAGGGGCCTTTCAATGAGGAGGTCCCTGAGAAAACGGGTATTCATGGGCCAGCGGTCAATTCGGGAGACGGGGTTGGACAGGCTGGGCTTGAAGGTGTCGACAAAGAAGTCTCCCAGCCTCAATCCCCTCACGTCAATCCTTTCAAGAGAGGCGATCCCCAGGCCCCTCTCCTCTCCAGGAGCGAGGGTGAGGGCCTTATCTCTGTCCAGGCCGGTAATTGTAACCATGATTGAGTCCAGGGCTATTGCGTCTTCGCCCACCAGCATGGCTCCGACTTCTTTGGGAGACCCCGACGACCCGGGCCCGTCCCCTTCCATGGCAACGACGGCATCCATGACATGAAGGAATCTTTTGGGAGGTTGAAGCCCCTTCGTAATGACCTCGTACAGGTCAAGAAGGAGGTTCGAGAAGGCTTCTTTATCCCTGGCCTTGACATGCCACTGGGATTTCTTGAGCCCGTGGATCAACCCGAACAGGTTCTTGACGGCACCGGTAATGTATGTCAGGCCGTGGGTCTTGAACTTGGGGAGGTTGAGCACGATATCAGCGGCAAACAGGGCCTTCGGGAGGTCAAACCTGCGGTACCTTGAGGCCGCCTCGTGGAAGAGGACCTCTGTATCTTTGGTGTCGGCTATCTCACAGCCTTCTTCTTCCACGACGGCCTTGTACCGGGTCTTCTTCATGACCTTCTCAAGGGACTGGAATGCGGGTGATTCAATCAGGACAGGATAACCCCCAAGGACCTTGACTGCCTGGATGGCTGCCCTGAAAAACTCAGGATGGGTGACTATGGCCTTTTCCGGGAGACTCGCGCTGAGCAGGTTGGGCTTGACCAGGACCCTGGCACCGGAAAACACCCCGGTATCCGCTTCAATCAAGGAAAGGCCTTCGAGGATCTTGTCCCGGATGAGCGAAGCATCGTATTCTCTGCAGCCCAGGAGGGCTACCTTTGTCATGGCCTTTGACTCCGACAATCCGACAAAGAGAATATTCTCCAGGTAGCGCTCACCATCACTGAGACCTTTGCAAAACCCATTTTGTGGACGGCAACGTGGTTGCCTCACTCCAAAACATAATGAAAAGACTAAGGGCATGCAGAAGCATGCCCCTCCAAGTCTGATTCAGTGGTCTTGGAGGGACGGGTTCCACCCCGTCCGTTTCATCCTGACAATTCTGAGAAAGATTTCAAAGGCCTCAACTGTTTCACGGTGCCGCGCCGACAGTACAGTGAAAAACTATCTGTGAAAGATACCAGAGTCGATTGAGTTGATCAAGAAATGATCTCCTTGCCATGGTCATCATTACTCCGGAAAAACCCTTGACAAAGGAAGCCCCAGGTTCGTAAGGGAAACTATGGAACGGGATCGGCGACAAAGTCTCTGAAGATCTTGTAGGTCTTTTCAAAGAAGGAGGATTTTGTGATGATACGCGTCTCCGTTATGTATCCAAACCAGGGAGGGAAGTTTGATCTGGATTATTACATGAACAACCATGTTCCCCTGGTGCACAAATTGCTTGACCCCTATGGATTGGTGAGGGTCGAGGTAGACAAAGGCATAGGCACGGCACGACCAGGGGCACCAGCACCTTTCGTGGCTATCGCACACTTGGTGTTTGATTCACTCGACAGAATGCAAGAGGGTTTGAAGGCCCATGACCCGGAACTGGCGGCGGATTTGGCCAATTTCACCGACATTCAGCCCCAGTTCCAGATAAGCGAGATACTGTACTAGCCCGGGAGCTGCGCTTCCGAAATCCGGGATCAAAGAAGGCCTCCAGGGCCAGGGGGGAGAATCGCAACCTTCCTTGCAAAGAGTCGAATCTGGATATCACAGGCCAAAGAGGCTTTCAGCGTTTTCATGATAGATCTTCTCTTTGTCCTTGTCGCAGATCACAGCCTCATCCATGAAACTCACGGCCATTTGGTTCGACTCCATGGGGTAGTCTACCGCAAAGAGGATGCGCCCGGCCCGCAGGGCCAGGTAAGCACAGAGGAGCGCGGGCTGGGAGAAGATGCCGCTGGTGGTTACGAAGAAGTTTTCCTTGAAATAGCGGCTGGGTCTCCTCTCCACCTTTTCGGAATGGGAACGCCTCTCCCATATGTTGTCCAGGCGCCACAGCCAGAAGGGGAGCCCCTCACCCAGGTGACCGAGGATGATCTTCAGGCCCGGAAACCGGTCGAAGACCCCGGCATAGATGAGCCTCAGGGCGTGGAAGGAAACCTCCGTTGCAAAGCCGTGCATGGCGGTCGCCAGCATAGGGTAGTCGAGATAGGGGGCTACCATGCCAGGTGAAGGCACCCTGGGGTGGATATAGATGGGGACATCGAGCTTCTCGGCTGTTTCAAAGATAGCCCAGTACTTCTTGTCATCCAGATACTCTCCCTTGACGTGGGAATTGATGCATGCCCCTTTGAGCCCCAGATCCCTGACACTCCTCTCCAGTTCTTTGGCCGCTCCCGGGGGATCTTGAGGGTTAAGGCACGCCAGACCTGCAAGCCTTTCCGGATGTTGTGACACGGCTTCATGGAGCCTGTCATTTATTTCCTTTGCAAGGGCGGTTCCGTGATTGGGCTCAAAGACCTGGACCCCAGGTGAAACAAGGGAGAGGACCTGCATGTCGATACCAGCCTCATCCATCTCCCGGATCCGTCCATCTCCTGTGTCCAGGAGCCTTTCCACCTCCTTCTCCTTCAATGAGGGGGCAAGAAAGGGAAGTTCGAGGCCCAAGACCTTTTCCTGGTGTATCACTTCCTTAACATGATATGTCTTGTCCAGGATGCTCCTTAAGGCCTTCAAATGCTCCTCGGTGGTGAAGTGTTCCTCAATGGATATTCGCTTCATATTGTGTTCTCCTCAGGAGGTCTTCTTCCTTCATCGGGATATCGAGTCACGCCAAAGGGAGGGTCGGTAAGCAGTTATCCAGGTGATGGAATTGACCAATTCATTTGACACTTTAACCAGAAAAGGGCACAAAGAACTCTCACCTTTATACATACCAGGACCTCGGAGGTCAACCAAAGGGCGGTTCCAGCGCATAAGTGCCGGAGAAGTATCTTGGAAACTGCATTTGGAGGGGAAAACAATTGGATGAAACAGGAGGGCAGACCATGAAAAGCTACCGAAAGGAACTTTTCTTTCACGTTCCCACCCGCAGGGCCTTCATTAATATCACGCCGGAGGTCGAAGCGTGTTTGCGGGAGAGTGGTGTTAAAGAAGGCCTTGTCCTGGTGTTGATTACAATGATATTTTGGGAGTTTTTTAAGGCGGTATGCTGACCGAAGGTGATAGGGATAAGGGGAAGTTTTACAAAAGTGTTGTTTTGATTCTGTGTGTTTTTCAT
>JAFDHO010000042.1 GCA_019308745.1 Deltaproteobacteria bacterium | reverse complement strand
AGTCGCAGAAAAGACCAGCCCGGGAGGCTCGGAACGCAAGAAAAGGCATCATCACCCCCGTTCGTCCATCACCGAGTTCTCTGAATCGCTTTTCAAACGGCTAAAATGTTACATCTTATGAAGCCCGCCATTCCATGTACCCTCCAAGATTCTCCTTATTGCCCCTATAGCCTCCTCTCAACGGGCTATTGCCCGAATTCCTTTATGTGCCTTATCCCCGAACAGGGCGTATCAGAGCAGTCTGTGGCTCCAAGTGAAGAGACCTGCCACGGAGCTATCTGCCGTCTTGTTCTTAAGCCGGGCGATTGCCTGTCATCCTTTAGGTAAAAAAACATTGAAAAAATATACTGTTATGTTTAAATCTCTAACTCTTGACGCAGATTCCCTTTGGAATCCTGCAACGCACAGGTTGTGAAACAAGATGGGCGCGGAGATCTTCGGCAGAACATCTGCCTCCAAAATAGGCCCCGGCGGGTTGAAGGAAGAGGACCTCTGGGTCCGTGGATAGGGAAGGTCGTCGCGGGGACCGATGGCGCCAGCCACGGAAGAGGGGCTGCAAGGTATGAAAATATGGAGAAGACAAACAAAGAGATAAAGGCATCCCTGGAGTACCTCAGGAAGCTGTTCATCATGCCCGATTCACCGGACAAGTTCATGGAATTCGGGCAGGAACTACTTGAGATGATCCATGATTTTTTCAAGGAAAAGGGGGGAATCCATAGCAGCATCACGCTGCCGGAGCTCAGCAGGATCTTCAAGCAGACCTCCATTCCCGACCAACCCCACCTGATAAAGGATGTCTTGGCCGAAATAAGGGAGAAGGTTGCTGCCCACTCCGTCCGGGTTGGCAGCCCCTATTATATTGGTCATATGATCAGCGCCATACCCTATTTCATGATACTGCTCGAAATGATCATTGCAGCCTTGAACCAGAATCAGGTCAAGATAGAGACCGCGAAGGCCTCGAGTTTCGTGGAAAGGGAAGTGGTGGCGTGGTTTCATCGATTGATCTTCAACAGATCGGAGAGGTTCTATGAGAAGAATATCCAGAATCCCAGGATAGCCCTGGGTAATGTTACGTCGGACGGGACCATCGCGAACTTGACGGCCTTGACGGTGGCCAGGGAGAAGGCCTTTCCGCCCAGCGGAAAATTCCCGGGCATCAGGGTGGCGGGAGTGGAATCCGCGCTAAGGCATTATAAGGTTGATAGGGGCGTCATCATGGTGTCAACCCGGGGGCATTATTCCATAAGGAAGGCGGCAAACCTCCTGGGCCTGGGAGAGGAAAACGTCATAAACATCCCTGTGGACCGCTTCAACAGGATTGACATAAAGAGGCTGAGTAGGAAAATCGAGTCGTTCCAATCACAAAGGAAGAAGACAAAGGTCATTGCTATCGTGGGGATTGCAGGCACCACAGAGACAGGGAACGTGGACAACCTTCAGAAGCTGGGAGAGATATCTCGCAGGATAGGTTCCCATTTCCACGTGGACGCCTGCTGGGGCGGTTCCGCCATGCTTGTTGAGGAATACAGACCTATGTTTGAGGGCGTGGAGGAAGCGGATTCCGTTTCTATCGATGCCCATAAACTTCTCTATTGTCCCATGTCCATGGGCCTCGTGCTCTTCAGAAACGAGAGAGATCTCAATTACCTGAAGCATGCGTCCAATTACATCATTCGTCGCAACTCAGTTGATACCGGGAGGTTCACCATAGAGGGGTCCCGCCCCTTTGCATGTTTGAAACCCTGGGCGTCCCTCAAGATAATGGGCAGGGACGGCTACAGGTTGCTCTTCAAGAGCGCCCGCGCCAACACGGATTCCCTCAAGGAGATCCTCGAGGGGTGCGGCAATTTTGAGACACTCAATATCCCCGAACTCTTTATCATCAATTATCGCTTTATCCCGGCGCAGGTTAGGTCCCGGCTCAGGATCTGGCAGCAGGAGAAGAAACTGGCCCGGACAAGGAAGGAGGCGCAGGCCCTGGAAAGAAGGGTGCGCAGGATAAATCGGCTGATAAACGCCCTGAACGTTAAGCTGCACAAGGCCCTGAGGATGGACGACACCACCTTTGTCTCGAGGACGACGCTGGAGTCCACCCGATACCGACCGCAGAACATCGTGGTCTTGCGGGCCGTATTGTCCAATCCCCTCACGGATAGAGGGACCCTGGAGGAAATCGTCAAGACTCAAAACCGCCTGGGTCTGAGCATATGGGAGGAATTTGAACAGGCATACAAGAAGGCCTTGAGCAATGGGGCGCCGTGAACAGGACGGGTCCATGGAATGGAGGATCGGGACATCGGGATGGAACTACAGACACTGGAGGGAAGTGTTCTATCCAAGGGGAGTGCCGCAGGCGAGGTGGCTGGAGTATTATGCCGGGCATTTTGATACGGTTGAGGTCAACGCTACCTTCTACAGGCTCCCACCGCACAGGACCTTTGAGAATTGGTATGAGAAGACGCCAGATACCTTTCTGTGGTCGGTCAAAGGAAGCAAGTATATCACCCATACGAGGAGACTCGTCGAGCCCCCGGAGCCCCTCGAGAGGCTGTACAATGGGGTCGAATGCCTGAGACAAAAGCTGGGCCCCATCCTCTTTCAGCTTCCCCCGAGCCTGTCATTTGATAGGTCCCTGTTCGAGTCCTTTTGCAGGCACCTAAGGCCCTCGTTCCAGCATGCCCTGGAAGTGAGGAACGCCACCTGGTTAGTTGAAGAGGCCTTTAGGGTTATGGAGCAGTTCAACATAGCATTCTGCATCTCGGATACCGCAGGGCGCTATCCCTATCACGAGGCTGTAACCGCCGATTTCCTTTACGTGCGGCTCCATGGTTCGAAAAAACTCTACGCTTCCTGTTATTCTGAGGAGGAACTGGGGGATTGGGCAAAAAAAATCAGGGGATGGGGGAAGAGGGCCTTTGTCTATTTTGATAACGATTTCGAAGGCTTTGCCGTCAAGAATGCGGCACGATTGAAGGAATTGCTCGGGTTGTAGGGTAAGGGGCACTGCCCGTGTCGGTGCCCCTTTGCATTAGGGCAAACCCTTGGGCAGACTTGGAGGTTTCAGAGGCAGTGGCGGATGAGTGGGGACAGGATCCCTCTGTCAGATTGATGCGAAAGGTCTTCGAGAGCATGGAGGCCGCCCAGAAGCTCCTGTTGGAAGAGGTGGGGGTAAGCACCTTTGACCAGAGGGTGAGGGGTTGGCGTGAGAAGGCACGGGATTGTTTCGAAAGATCATGGCCCGTGGTAATGGATAGGGGTTTGGGAGCGGCGGAGGATCTGGCAACCCATGTTTATGTCAGATGCCTGGCACGGGTCCTGGTCTCAGAAGGTGTGAAGGTGCCCGCCGATGCGGTCCCAATGAATGACAAGGTCGATCGTCTTCTCGAGGACATGTTGTGAGAGGGCGTTGGTGTTCGAGATGTTCCGGTTACATATCCGGTGGTCATTAACAGAGGGACTGTTGCCCACAGCACAACAATGCCGGTGGTTAGCACCGCAGTGCCTTGATAGTCCCTATTCGGGGTTAAAGCAGACAAATGGATTTAGGCAACGGCCCGGAGATGAATGATGATCAGACTCCGCTTGTTTGGACGGTGCAGAATCTATCACGACCCCGTGAGCCCCGTGTTGAGATCGCCCGCAGAGATCGGGTGGGATGCCTGGTTTCGAAGGATTGACCTGGTCACCCCGAGAAGGCTTAAAGGGAAGGAACTCTTGATGCGCACCCGTGGATGGTGGACGGTAGAACCTTCGAAGGTTGCCTCAGTAGTCGAGAAGCACGGGAAACTTGTGGTAGGTGACATGGGTGAACTCATGGTGGAATTCCCGGATCAAGACTCCGCGGAGACCCTCGCGCAGGCCCTCAAGGAACATTTTGGGAACCAGGTGCTTCTTGCCCCCTAAGCCGGGTCAAGGCCCCTTACTTGACCAAGGCGCTCGCCACCATGGAGCTCAGGAACTGGATGTCGACCCCCATTTTGTAATGATCGTTGAGGTTGCTCAACTGGGTATGGCAGTTTTCGCAGGCTGTAGCAAGGATCTTGGCCCCTGTTTCTTTGACCTGGTCCGCCTTGACCCTTGAGGACTTCATTCGGAAATCGAGGGTTTCCTCGCCGAGGGCCACCAGTCCTCCTCCCCCTCCGCAACACCAGTTGTACCTCACGTCCTGGGTCATGTCCCGAAAATCATCCGTGAGATGGCCGAGGATATAACGGGGTTCATCTATGATCCCTCCGTTTCGTGCTATCTGGCAGGGATCATGGTAGGTAACCGGCACCTGGAACTGGGATTTGTCCAGCTTGATCCGTCCTTCCTTCAGGTACCTGGCATGCACTTCCGTGAGGGATCTCACCTATCAATTCCAGGTGCCCTATTATCAGCAGCAGGAAGGATATATGGAAGGCCATAAGAAAGATCCACAGAAGCGGTTTATGCCTTCTCACTGTTGGCAACAGGAAGGTATCGATCAGGATCAAAGGCCACTTGAGAGGTCTTTCAGGGAAGATTTGCAGGGTCGAAGGGTTCTTGGGCTCCCTCCATATCTTTACCGACCTGAACAGGACTCCCAGGAAAAAGACCCCAAAGGCCAGGTAGACCATAGGTATGAGTATGATATAGTACAGGGTTTCCAATGCGTCCTCCGGATCAAAAGAAAATGCCCCCTGAGGGGGCGGGTGTCGGGCAGCTTAGGCCCTCCTCATGCTTTACGTCTTATGTAAAACTTGATCACATCCCCTTCCTGGTCCGTCTTGAGGATCTCGTTCCCGCTGGTCCTCGCCCACGCCGGGAAATCTGCGAGGGATCCGGGGTCCGTAGTCTGGGCCTCTACGACCTGGCCGACCTCCACCTCTTTGATCCCCTTGCTCATCTTCACGACAGGCATGGGGCAGGGCAACCCCTTTAAGTCCATAACCTTATCTACCTTGATTTCTTCACTCATCACTCACCTCCTAGTACGGATACCTTTTCCTATATGAAGAGCTGCACCTTGCTGTTCTGTGCCTCTTCAAGAAACTTGGCTACACCACAGAATTCCAGATTGGGGTAGTTGATCATCTCTTCCCGCTTGAACCCCATGAGGTCCATTGACATCTCACAGACGTAGATTTTGACACCAAGTTCGCCAGCCATTTCAAGCATTTGATCGAGAGATGCAACATTCTTCTTCTTCATGAGGGATTTCATCATGGCAGTGCCCATTCCGCCCATGTTCATCTTGCTGAGCTTTACGGACCCGGTCCCCTTGGGAAGCATTGCTCCAAACATCTTGCCCATGAAGTCCTTTCCGCCCACGGCCTTTTGTTTGTCCCTGAGTACCGGTGCGGCCCAAAAGGTAAAGAACATCACGACTTTCATGCCCATTGCAACTGCTCCATTGGCGATCACAAAGGAGGCCAACACCTTGTCGAGCTCACCGCTGAAGACGATCATAGAGATCTTGTCTTCTTGCACGGCCTTGCCAAGGGCCTCCAACCGGGACTTGATTTCGTCGATCTGTTTCTGAAATTCCTCAAGTTTCAAGAAGCCCTCACCGGTCGCCTCTTGGGCTTCCCCTTTTGCCATTAGGTTCTCTTGCATAGTAGTCCTCCATGTTAAGGGTTTGTTAATGATATTAACAGCTTTTCCTATCCCCGCCGGGTTGTTTCCGGCGGGGATACTAAACAAATCTCTCTTTTACGGCCTCCATTGCGGACCTGAGCAGCTCCAGATAGGCAAGGACGTTTTTCCTCTCATCGTCATCCAATTCCAAGAGGATGTCTCTGTGGATTTCCCTATGAAAGGCCTCGATCTCTCGGGAGATCCTTTCACCCTCACGAGTCAGGCTGATGAGCTTGACCCTGGCATCGTTGGGATCATCGAGCCGCTTTACCAGCCCCTTTTCTATTAGGCCGTCCGTGATCTTCGTCACCCTGCTCTTGGCCACTTCCAACTTCTGGGCGATTCCTTTGACTGTCAAATACCGTTCACCCTCGAACAACATAAGGCATTTGACTTCTGAATAGGGGAGTCCGAACCGCTGCGTCTCATAGAACTTCCTGTCTTCGCAGCACTGAACCATTTCGCTGATCAGTCCCTTCAGCCTCAGGGTCTGATAGTTGAGCAGGTCTTCGTTGATTTTGCCCTGGATCTCGTTCATAGTATTAACAAAATAGCTCCAGGAAGCGGGGTTGTCAAGGGGAAGAATGCCAGAGCTGAAACTATTCTCCTGAAGCGTCTCTTAACATTCTGAATATTAAAGCTAATTCGGTGCTTGAGCGCGCAGCTTGATCCTGCGGGGAGCGTCATGTGGTTAACAGTGTTTAGTGATAGACACCAAGACCTTGTGGGCCTCCAGGTGGGCAGGGGCCGGAATGGCGATCGCACTCACTCAAGAGGGCGAGGAAATTTGCCTCTGCGAGACCCAAATATCATGCAACCTCCATTGCATCATCCCTTGATTCTTCCTCTAACCTTGTCCCAAGAACCTGTGATGAGGAAGCTTTCAGCCATGTTATAGACCATGGAGCAAAATTTGTTGATGGGCACGGAGAAGGTAAGCCTTTCGCTCGGTACAAACGGGCGGGCGGATACATCAAAGATGCCAAGTACGGCCCGAGGCCGATCAGCCGTCTTTTCCAGATAAGGATAGTGGACTATGGAGACGCAGCCGGAGGAAAAAGGCGCAATGACCCCGTTTTGTTCCGCTTCATCAAAATTCGCCAGGGTGAAAAGACCTTCCAGGTGCCACGGGCCTCACGGTGTTGATCAAGCCTTTGGCAAGTGTCTGCTTTTGCAAAATCCTAACCGGACATTGCTGTGTTTGAGTGAAAGGTCCATTCTTTCTGATCCCTCCTTTTGGCTGCTGTGAAACTGTTGTGTTATGAACCCTTTGTCGAACAGGACAGACTAGTCCCCACGCACCAGATCAATGACCGTCACCTCGGGCGGGGCCAGGAGTCTCATGGGAGGGCCCCAGGTACCACTGCCCCTGTTGACGTAGATAAGAGACCCCTTCCCAAGGTCTGTGAGCCCGCTGTTGTAAGGGTAGAAGAGCCTGGAAAAGACCTTGAAAGGGAGGAGTTGCCCATTGTGGGTGTGGCCGGAAAGCTGCAGATCAAAACGGCCCACGGAGTCCTTGCGGACCACAGGCCGGTGCTTTAGCAGGATCTTGAACTTGTTTCCAGGGATTTCGGATAGAACGGCCTCTTCGGAGACCGTTTCGCGAGGGGTTCTTCGTGATAGGGCCGCATCATCCACCCCCGCCAGTATTATCCCGCCCTCAACCTCCACTGCCTCCCCCCGGAGGACAGTGAAGCCAGCCTCCTTGGTAAATTCCAGAGAGTGTTCCAGGCCCACGTAGAACTCGTGGTTTCCAGTGACCGCAAACTTACCAAACCGTGGATTCACCCCCCTCAACATCCCTCCGAGCCCCGAAATATCGGCAATCTGCCCGTCCAGGAGATCTCCGGTCGATACGAGGATGTCCGGGCCTGCCTCCTTGACTTTATCCAGGATGCGTTTCAGCCTTTCCCTCTGGACGATGATACCGAGGTGGACGTCGGATATCTGGGCTATCCTCAACCTCCCCACTTCCTTGGGAAGTTTAGGGGTCTTGATTACCAGAGTATCCGCCTGGATGCGGAGGGCCTCAAAATAGCTATAAGTGGTGGCCAGGACGCAAAGGACAAGGATCACGAAAAAAGCCTGCCTGGTCGGCAAGATCAGTGGTGAGAGGCTTGCCGAGGTGACCCATCCGGCCAGGCTGACCAGGAGGTGGTAGAGATCCAGAAGAAAAAATGCAGAGACAAACAAGAACAAGGCTCCCATCCAGGTGTAACCCAAATAGGCGAAGACCGATGCAATGGGCTCCACCCCGAGCCGGGATGCGGTCCTCGTCAGGATGGGAGAAGCCACCATAATTGCCATGAATAACAGAAGCACGGTGCTTGGCCACACCCCGGGTGCAAGGGCCTTTTTCACTTTCAAGAAAGCATAGAAATTGAGGAGCCCGTAAAGGCTGCAAAAGACCAAGAGAAATAGGATGAGCCTGAGCATGTTTGATCTGGTCCCTCCCCTCACTGCAAAATTCGAGTCTTTCAACTTGAACTGGCTGCCCCATATAGCATAGATTAGCAGAGAAGCCCGTGAATATACCAGCCCAGGAAACAATGACAGGACTCTATTGTCAAGCAGCAAATCCATGCCTTTGCCCGGGAGGGCGGGAGTTCGCCGCCCACCCCTATCTGCCTGAGAGGAAACAGACATGGGCCCCTTGCTGGTGATGACTTTACAGGTTCTATTCCTTGCATTACCCCTATTGATAACGGCCCTGGCCCACGGTCTCTTGATAAAATACGACTTGCTGGCTTCCTTGAAGAGACCCCTTGACCTGGGGCTCACCTTGAGGAACAGGAGGGTGTTCGGCGATAACAAGACCGTGCGGGGACTCCTGACCCACGTGATCTTTTGTTGCCTGGGGACCCTGATTCAGGCACAACTCCAGGAAGGAGGCTCCATTCCCCCCTGGGTTTACCTCGCGGATTATGAGAGGCATTGGTTCATGATCGGGATATTGATGGGCCTGGGAATGACCCTGGGGGAACTGCCAAATAGCTTTGCCAAGAGACAACTGGATATCCCACCCGGGGAGAAGGCCAGGGGGGTCTCAGGTATACTCTTCTTTGTCCTGGACCAGGTGGATCTGACCATAGGGATTTGGGCCTTTCTGTATGTTCCTCTCAGGCCCTCTGTGCCCTTGATCCTTTGGTCACTGCTTCTCACCCTGGTCCTGCACATGGGTGTGTCAGCCACCGGATATGTTCTGAGGATGCGCAAGACCGTGGTCTGACGAATCGACCTGGCCCGGGTCCACCAATCGAGGGGGGTACAGCAACGGATTTGTCCCGGACAGGAGCCTTTGACGGAGAGTCCTGGGACCTGATGAACGTTCTTAGAGCCAAGGGCTCTGTGTGAGATGAAGCTCCCCGCAGCAAGCTGCCGGGCAGCAAGGCGGAATTGCGCCGGGACCCGGTCCGCCTTTGCTCTTCGAGCCGGGATAGAGGTCTGGCCGCCATCGCCCACTTGAGGCGCTCCCGCTGCGCCGCGCGTCATTCCTGCGGCAAGAAGCAGGGTATTGTGGCGAAGGCGAACAGATTTGTTCTGGCAGGAACAGATCGAGCCTGTTCGCGAGACTCCAACACAGAAGAAAGGAGGGTGCGTTGCATGCAATGGATGGTAAAACCGCGATCGCCAAGGTATTGAAGATGGAAGGGACCTCTTTTGTTACCTGTTTTCCCATGAATCCGGTACTTGACGCCCTGGCCCTGGAAGGAATCCGACTCATCACGGCGAGGACCGAAAGGGTGGCCATGGGAATAGCGGATGGCTATACGAGAGCCTCCTTTGGTGCGAAGAACGGGGTTTGCATGGTTCAGACAGGGCCCGGGAGTGAAAACACCTTTGCAGCAGTAGCCCAGGCCTATGCGGATTCGGTCCCCGTTCTTTTCATGCCTGGAGGATACGGGAGGAGGCAGCAAAGACGCCCCCAGTTTGTCGCCCGCAACAGCTATCGGGAGATAGGGAAGTGGGTGGATATGGTGCCTTTCGCAGACCAGGTTCCTGTGATGCTACGGAGGGCCTTCACATACCTCAGGACAGGGCGGCCGGGACCTGTCGTGCTTGAGGTCCCAATGGACGTCATGCAGGAACACTTCGAAGACGGGGTGTTTTCCTATTCGCCTGTAAGGGGGAGGAAGGCGGCCGGAGACCCGAGGGATATTGAAAGAGTAGCCAAGGGTCTGCTCAAGGCAGAGCGGCCAATCATACGGGCCGGCAATGGCATCCTCTATGCCCAGGCATGGGATGAGCTTCGACAATTCGCGGAACTGCTAGGGGCCCCCGTCTTTACGACAATGCAGGGGAAGGGGGCATTTCCTGAGAATCATCCCCTGTCCCTGGGTGCCGGGGGGAGGACAAGGCCCAAAATGGTCATGGACTTTCTGAGCCGGGCGGACCTCGTTTTTGCGATCGGTTCGAGCTGCACAATCGAGCCCTTCACCACGAATCTCCCCCCCGGTAAGAGGCTCATCCAATCAACGATCGACGAGATTGACTTGGGGAAGGACTATCCCCTGGAAGATGCTGTCTTGGGGGATGCAAGGCTGATCCTCCTTCAACTCATCGAGGTAGTAAAGAAAGCAATAGGCCGGGCCGGGAGGAAGGGACACGGTTCCCTGGCAAGGGAAATAGGATCCTGCAAGGATCAGTGGCTCAGGGAGTGGATGCCGAAGCTCACTTCCGACGAAGTTCCCATAAATCCCTATCGCGTGGTATGGGAGCTGAACAGGGCCTTGGACAAGGATAAGTCGATACTCATACCGGACTCAGGGGGACCGAGGGATCAAACCGTGCCGTTCTACGAGGTGATCGTACCAGGGGGTTTTATAGGGTGGGGAAAGACGACTACCTTGGGGAGTTCTCTGCCCTTTGCTATGGGGGCAAAACTGGCCAATCCTGATAAGATCGTGGTGAATATCATGGGGGATGCCAGCATAGGGATGACAGGGTTCGATCTGGAGACGGCGTCGAGAGAGGCCATTCCAGTCCTGACCATCATACTGAATAACGGCAGGTTCGGCGGCTACAGGAAGACCCAACCCATCGCCACGGAACGTTTCAATATCGATCGATGTGGGGGCGAATACGCCAAGATCGCCGAAGCCATGGGGCTTCACTCCGAGAGGATATCCGAGCCCAATGAAATCGCCCCTGCCATAGAAAGGGCGAAGGAGGTCACGGAGAAGGGGCGACCGGCATTTATTGAAATCATGACACGGGTTGATACGGATTATTCCTTCTACGACGACGACTGAGCATCCTAGACCTCTTCCAGTGATCCTGCGAACAGGAGGAGCATGGATTCCAAGGAGTAGGTCCTCTAATCTTCCTATATCCAAGCCGGGATTCGGATGGAAGCACAAACCATGAGGGCTGCCACCAAGATCACCTCACTTCGCCCTATGACGCACAGCAGGGATGCTTCTTCACTCGCCTTCGCTAGGATGCCCCGTGCGGAAGCATGGGGAGGAATGGCGAAAGGTGGCCGCGGCGCATCCCGCAGGGCGAAGCCGGCTTGGCTTTGCCGCGGATGCTCCCGGCTCCTGCCGGGGGAGCTTCACCTTACCGGGAACAGTTCTGAGTCCAAAGCAAGCTTATTCAAGAATGACTCCAATTGCTCGGCGTTTTGATAGGGGATGAAAGGCTAAAGAAAAATCATCTTATTTTGCAGTTTTGTTTTCAAAAATTATGAGAACTATGCAATAATAAGAGCAATTCCATAGTTTGGGGAAAGGTAAGGAAAATCATGTTTCTTGATCCTATTTTGGGGATGTTTTCCCACGACCTTGCGATTGACCTCGGCACTGCCAATACCCTCATTTTTGTCAAAGGCAAAGGCATCATCTTGGATGAACCTTCCGTGGTGGCTGTGAAGATGAACGGAAGGGGGTCCAAAAAGGTGTTGGCCGTGGGCAAGGAGGCCAAGATGATGCTGGGGAGGACACCGGGTAATATACAGGCCATCCGGCCGATGAAGGACGGGGTCATTGCGGATTTTGAGATCACCGAGGCGATGCTGAGGTATTTCATCAGGAAGGTACACAACCGCAGGACACTGGTCAGGCCGCGCATAATCATAGGTGTCCCCAGCGGCATAACCCCTGTGGAGAAGAGGGCGGTAAGGGAGTCGGCAGAATCTGCCGGTGCCCGAGAGGTTCTCTTCATAGACGAGCCAATGGCTGCGGCCATAGGAGCAGGGCTGCCCATTATGGAGCCCACGGCAAGCATGGTCGTAGACATCGGTGGGGGGACGACCGAAGTCGCCGTGATTTCACTGGCAGGTATCGTATATATCAAGTCGGTCCGTGTCGCGGGAGACAAGATGGACGAGGCAATTCTCCAGCATATCAAGAGGTTCTACAACCTGCTCATCGGGGTCAGTACTGCGGAGGTCATCAAGAAGGCCATAGGCAATGCCTTTCCGGGTGAAGAGATTGAGACTATTGAAGTAAGGGGCAGGGACCTGGTCACCGGCATACCAAAGATCCTGACAATAGACTCGGATGAGATCAGGCACGCAATATCCGAGCAAGTGAAGGCGATCGTGGAGATTGTTCGAAGCGCCCTGGAACAGACTCCCCCAGAACTGGCCGCGGACATTGTCGACAACGGGATCGTTTTGACCGGAGGTGGGTCCCTCTTGAAAAATCTGGATGTCTTGCTCAGGGAAGAGACAAAACTGCCGATCATCCGAACAGAAGACCCTCTCACCACGGTGGCCCTGGGTTCAGGGCAAGCCCTTGACAATCTCTCCATGTTGAAACAGGTTACTATTGATTGAGGAGTCCTGATAAAGTATATTCATCTGAGTCAAAGGGAAGGACGTCCGAGAGGCGAGGCCGAGTGTGATCGAGTGCCTTTCTCTAAGTTTTCACGTCGAGGAGGGATCTCTTCCTCCTCCTCTTTAAGATGAATCTGATGAGAATGACGAGAAGGGCACAACTCACGAAGAGGATGTCGTCACCTTTTCCCGGCGAAAAATCAGGGATGAAATAGTAGGTCAGGCTGCCGAAAAGCAGGCTCACTCGCAAGGTCCTTGCATAACCCATGAAAGTAAAGACCCTGAAGAATGTCATAAAGAGGAAACACCAGGAGAGAAAGAGAAACAGGTTTGCCAGATAACGGTATTCTTGAGGAATTTGGTCGGCAAGGGCCCGCAGGATTTTTTCGTAGAAGGAACTCTCCTTTTTGTAGCGAAGCCGGATAACTTCGCCAATCGTCATTTTTTCATCTATGTAGGTGCCGCTCGGGATAAGAAAGTCAAGGGTAAAGGCGGAATCTTTTTTGTGAAGGGCGTCGTTCGTCGACCTGAAGGAAAGTTTCAGGACATGTCTGACAGTAAGAAAGCCGCCGAGGAGGACAGAAACCAAGAGTAGTAAGAGGATGGCCTGGGCAATTGTCTTTTTCATGCACCACTGACCTTTCTGGGAAGACACTTTGTTTCAAAGACACCTAAATGATAAAGGATTCTGGCGGGTTTTCCGCCCGAAGGTGAGAGACGGACACCAGCTCTGATCGTTTCCGGCAGCAGTTCGTGTCATCCCGTTTTGTCTCGGTGCCTTGATTTTTAACAAAATCTGCGCCAATAATCCAGCACTACCTTGTGAGCGTCGGAATTTTTCCCATACTAGATATGTCACGGGAGCGCTCGCTATTGTGGATCGAGGTTTGGGCAACAGCAGGAGAAACGGCAACCTATTTCCAAGCGATCAAGGGAGGGAAGAGGACAATGGGAAAGAAGGACAGCACAGCATTTCCGCGGGAGCCAGGACCCGGCCACGGGACCAAAGCACGAGAGGCGGTTTCTGATAGGGACGAATATTCCCGTGATATCAAAAGCCTACCATGCCGACTCAAAGGCGGAGCCGTGTGGGCGAGTTTCTTCGTTGCTGCCTCACTACTTCTTTCAGGTTGCAGCGGCGAGGATTACGGCCCCGAGCTGAATGCAATCAGGGACAGGCTAAAAAGGCTCGAGGAAAGGATGGAACAAATGCGATACAGTGACCGGAAGATCGCGCGCCTGGAAGATCAAATCCAAGAGCTGAAGAAATCCCTGGAGAAATTGGAGAGGGGAGCCGCCCAGAAACCCCGGCCTCAACAGTACCATACTGTCCGCAGGGGCGAGACCCTTTCTGGTATTGCCAGGCGTTATGGGATGACAGTAGAGGAAATATGCAACCTGAACGGGATATCTCCAAAGAGCATAATCCGGCCGGGCCAAAGGCTCCTTGTCAGCCGGGCCAGGAGTTAGTCTGGGCCCCGGGGGATTGAAGCCGAAAGCCGGGAAGACAAAGGCGTTGGGAAAGGATAGCATCTTATGATTACCGCGGAAAAGGTCTACAGAGATATCGTCCAGATGCCCTTGAAGGAGAGGGAGAAACTCTTCCTCATGATTGCCCGGAGGGGATTTGAGAAGGATCTTTACACTCATTATGAGGTGCATGACGAGATAGGCGGATCTCCCTTTACTGTCAGGGAGGCGGCAGACTACCTGGGAGTATCCGAGACCACCCTAAAGAAGTGGATTGAGGAAGGCAAGATAAAGTGGAAAAGAGTGGGTAAGCGCAAGGTCATCGAACAGAAAGAGATAGAGGCCTTCAAGGAGAGACAGGCCAACAGGGGATGACAGGGTCTACGCCCGGCCTCTGGGTATTGGGCGGGGCGGTCTTTCTCTCAAGATCAGTTTGGGACAGTAATGTCCGGTTAGGATTTTGCAAACGCAGGCACTTACCAGAGGCTTGATCAAGACCACGAGGCACGTGACCGACTGCCCTAGGAACACTGCGGCTTCGCAAAATCCTAACCGGACATCAATGAGTTTAGGATGGGGTGATCGATTTTCCGGACAAGGGAGCCGTCCTGTGAAAAAGGAAATGGATCCAAGGATGCACACGGCAGAACACCTTCTTAATCAGACCATGATAAGGATGTTTGGGTGCAATCGTTGCTTCAGTGCCCACATTGAAAGAAGGAAGTCTAAGTGCGACTACGACTTCGATCGTGCCCTGAGCGAGGGAGAAGAAAGAGAAATAGAGAGAAGGGTCAATGAGGTTATAGCGGCGGACTTGCCCGTAACAGAGGAATTCGTGACGAGGGAGGAGGCCGATAAACGATACGACCTGCAAAGGCTGCCGAGAAATGCAGGTGACAGGATCAGGATCGTCAAGACAGGGGATTTCGACGCATGTCCCTGTATCGGGCCCCATGTTTCTTCGACGGGCGAGATCGGCCTGTTCCTGATTGTATCGACAAGCTTCGACAAGGGCGTACTCAGGATACGGTTTAGACTTGAGCACAGATCGTAAGAAGGTCGGACACGTCAAGATCCTGCATGGCAGGAAACACTTCGCCATGAGGTGTGCAACCTATCCAGTGGTAGCTGCCCCTCCCGGGAGCCCCCCCTTTGACGTGGATGCCATCGTCCTGGAAGAAGACACATTCCTGGTCATGAGCGCCCCTCCTGAGGTGAGGGACGTCAAGACCCCCATGATGGAAATAATGACAAAGCTCATAGAAACCCGGCCTCAGAGGCCCGGGTGTGTGCTGGTCAAAGACAGGAGTCCCCTTAGGTTCCTTGCCGTCATCTATGATTTCAATGAAGAGCCCATCTGCAGGGAGGAGTGGGTGGAATCGGCTCTGGGAAGAATATGGCAGGAGACCGAACGGAGAAGGCTGAGATCCATTGGTCTCCCCCTGTTGGGGACAGGCTATGGTGTGATCGGGACAAAACGCTCTATTGAGATACTAAAACATGGTCTGAAGGAGATACAGCCTCCCTCTCTTGAACGCCTCTGGCTTATCATCTCCAAGGAAACAGGGATCGAAGAGCTGAAAATGATGGAAGAGCTGATAGAATGAGTGCAGGGGCAAAGGGTCCCATGATTTCCAAGGACGAGCGGGATTATGTGCTGGAGAACGCCTATGTCCCCGAGCACGGTTTGAGCCTGATGGCGGGTTTGTCCGGTGGAACCCCCTTTCTGCTAGACAAGAAATTCCTCTGTCTGGAGAATCAGGGCTGGGTCATTCTGGTAGGATATCCCCTTACGGGAGGATTCTCCCAGGAGGCCCTTGAAAGGGTGATTGAGAGCATAAGGGGGAATCTCCGCCCCTCGCGCCTGTCCATAATAGCCCCGCAACTCCCCGAATCCCTAAAGGAATCCTCGGAGGAAACGGGAAGAGACACCTATTACATCTTGGATATCAGAGGGATCAAGCTGAAGGGCAGCCTGAGTCGTATCCTCAGGAAGGCGAGGGCGCACTTGACCGTGGAAGTCTCCCATGAGATCACGGGCGAGCACCGTGATCTCATCGGGGAGTTCCTGGAGAAGGCAGAGCCGCCCGAGAGGGTCCGAAACCTCTTTGACAGGCTGCCCAATCTTCTCCGGTATTCGGATAATAGCTCTCTCTTGGATGCCCGGGACCCAAAGGGTCGCCTGGCGGCCTTTTACGTGGTGGACACGGAACCGGGGCCTTTTTCAACCTACGTTATAGGCTGCCACTCCAAGGTCAACTATGTGCCTGGTGCCTCTGACCTCTTGTGTTACGAGATGATCGATCTTAGCTTAAGGGGGCACAAGGAATACGTTCACCTCGGGCTGGGCGTAAACCCCGGGATAAGACGATTCAAAGAGAAGTGGGGGGGCAAACCGGCCTTGAGCTATGAGATGTGCGAGATCACCTTTAAGAGGCCTTCGATCTTCGAGATCTTCCAGAGGAAGATTGGCTGAAGACACCGCTGGTGGACGGGTCTGGTAATGAAAAGGACAAAAGAAAGAGAACTGAAGATGGTGTGGGAGGTCATGAAGGGGGATAGAAGGTCCTATCTCATAGGAACAGCACATTTCTTCCCTTACAGTTTCAGGACATCCCTGTTGAAACTAATCGGGACGGCCAGGGCAATCCTGTTCGAAGGCCCCCTGGACGAGGACAGTATGAACAAGGTTGTGCGAGCAGGGTCCTTGGGGGAAGGAGAGGAGTCGGTCCTTCTGAAAGACCTTGGCGACAGGATCCTTTCGGAGATCAAGGGTGTCCTGATCCCCAGTTGCCGTAAGAGGAGGAGGCTTTTTCTCTTTACCCTCAGGGAAATCAAGGTGGAAGACCCCCTGCTCGGCGCGGTGAGTGGAATGAAACCATGGATGGCCTTTTTCACCCTGTGGACCCATTTTCTCAAGCAGAAGGGATGGCTGAATTCGGTTGACTTGGAGGCATACCATATTGCGGGGGAATTGGGTAAGCCCATCACCCACCTGGAAGATATTAAAGAACAGATAGAGGTTCTGGAAGCCATTTTCTATGAAAAGATAGTGGACTTCCTGAAGAGGGTAAGACACTGGGATGAATACGCTGAGACCTATGCCCGAACCTACCTGGAGGGTGACCTGGAAGGCCTCAGATCTAACACCATCGGTTTTCCGAGTCGCCACCATAGTGTCATCGACAGGAGGGACGAGATATTCTACGAGAGGATGAAGGATGACCTGGAGGAGGGAGGCGCCGTGGCCTGTGTTGGAGCGCCTCACATCCATGGGATCAGGGATCTTGCCCTCAAGGACGGTTACAGGGTAAGGAGGACCTAGTCAAAGCTCGGGAAAGGGCAGGTCCACGTTGTCATGACGTGGCGACCTTCACATGGACAGGCTTCAGAATCCTGTCGAGGTCTTGAGGTGAGATCCGTGCCATGAGCCCGCGCCTCCCCGCGTTTATGTATACCTCTGGAAGGGCTATTATGGACGCCTCCATGTATAGCCGGAGGGCCTTCCGAGTCCCGAAAGGGGAGACGCCGCCAACCAGGTATCCTGTAACCTTGTGGGCACGGTCGGGGCTTGAGGGGACAACCCGCTTTGCACCCAACAGCCTTGCGAGGGCCTTCGTGGAAACGTGCCGGTCCCCATGCATAAGCAAAAGGAAAGGGTCACCCTCCTCGGTCTCCATGACCAGGGTCTTTATGACCCGATGCTCATCCACTCCCAAGGAATGTGCCGCGACTCGGGTACCGCCCTTTTCCTCATACCTGTAGGAGAACAGGGCGTACGGGATGCGATGTGCTTCCAGTTCCCTGACGGCGCTGGTCCCGGGAATCTTTTTTGAAGCCATGTTTCAACCCGATCCTTCGCTGGCCGATCTCACTCTGGTTTTGAACCCAGAAGTTCCTTTTCGAGATTCAATACTGGCTCGATAATCTTAACGGGAAGCTTGAGGGTCCTCTTGACCATGCCCACGAGCCCGGCTCCCACTGCTGACGGGGGCAAGGGGGAGACCTTCGGATCATCCCAGGGCCCTTCCACCTTAAAGGCCATGGAGACGAGCGAGCCACCTGTAATGTAGCCCAGGATTGGTATATTCTTCAATATCGTGTCCGCGGTCCTCAGGGGGGAAATGATCAGGGTGAGGTCAAGGTCCTTGGTGAGGGGGTTTATTTTGCCCTCGGCAAAGATCTCCATGGAAGGGGCGTCGATGATGCCTTCCCGGATGTGGAGGGTGCTCTCTTTTACCAGTATCTTTGATTTCACAAAGTTATAGGGAAGCCCCTCCTTGTTGATGTCAGGTAATTTTCCTTTGAAAAACTCGGTGAGATTGAGATATGTGAAAAGCCTTTGAAGAGGGATATGGCGCTTGATGACCCCATTCTGTGCACTAAAGAGCACCTCTCCCTGAAGGGATCGGAACAGTTCGTTCCTCGTTCCTTGACCCCTGAGCGTCCCTTGAATATCAAAACGTCCCGTCATGATCGGCCCTTGCTTGGAAAGACAGGAGAGCACTTCAAGCAGTTCCTCCCCTTCGGCGCCTGTTTTTATGTCTACCGAAGACTGACCTTCTTTGATCTCCACATGCCCAGGCATGGAAATGCCGCACAGGTTGGCCTCTTTTACGCTGATGAGCACTCTCTGCGGGAAGATGCCAAGATCAGCCGCAAAGGGGCTCCACTTGAAATCCTTGTAGGTGATCGCGCCGGCCTCGAACCTGATCACCCCCTTGAGGGGCAGCGAGAGGGGGCCGGAAATGCCTCGCTTGATTGTCCCATTGCCCCGGCCCTTAAGGGATCCGATCATTTTCATGAGGTCAAGCATTTCGGCAAAGAGATCCAGATCCAGCCAGAGACCCTCTGCCTGGAAGGTAACTGTGCCATTAAGTTCCATCTCTTGGCCCCCAAAGAGGAACACAGTAGGTTGGAACCTCAGGCCCCGGCCCCTGAAAGCCTCAACGCGGAGATTCTCCACCCTGTTGAGGGGAAAGCCATCGGCAATGAAAGGCACGACCACATCCTCGGCAGAGAGGAAACCTTGAAAGGTGGACCGATGAAGCTGCCCTCTGAGGATATGTGCTCTCATGTCCCCTTTGACCAATCCTGAAAAAGGTTCATCGATGGCAATGATATCTCCCACGGTTTCACCGGAGAATTGCCCTTCAAAGGCTATGTCGATGACGTGCGCAGAGGGATCTCCCTTTAGAGACATGGAGGCTTCGTATCCCCTGTCTTGAATGGTCAGACTCTGTTTTAGACCCTTCTTCGGTTCATGGAGCAGATCCGCGAGGATATGAGGCCCCTTCGCAAACTGGAGATCACCCGTAAAGCGGGTCTTGAGGCCTCGTTCCCACAGTAACCTTCCCTTTGAAAGCTCAATGGGGGATCTGAGCTTGGGGGCGGCAGGCATCGAAAGGCGATCTCGAAACCACTCAACAAACCCATTTCCCAGTATCCCTTCCACCTCCAAGTCCAGGCCTCGAACCCCCTTGAGATAGTCCTTGAGCGTCCCGGAAACCCTGAGGGTGGCGTCCATATACTTCATGCGTGTATCCAGGAGGATTCCAGTCTGTACCCTTGGGTTGCCTGTGGTCTTGAACCGGGCATCAAGGATGTTCACAGGTGCTGGTAGGGATTTAGGGGTGACGGACAGTCCCCTTATGTTGCCTTCGATAGCGAAGGTCCACTTTTCCGGGTCAAACAAAGGTCCCTGGACCTCCAGTGTCTCGATCAGGATCGCGCCCCTTCCGACGGCGTGGAATTCCCCGAGAGCTCTCTTCAGTTTCTTAAGGCTATTGACCCAGGAGAATATTTCCGGGACATTGATCTCGGCATGCTCCAGAGCGAGCCTCATGCTTTTCTTGTCCAGATCCGCCTCGACAGATAGGCCCTTGAATGATGATGAACCCATAGTGCCACGGATGTTTTCAGCGAAGAGGTCTCCCTTGGCAAGACGGAGGCGACCGTTCGAGATACTTATGGGATAGGGGTACCTCGCATAATCGCAGAAAAGGTTGAAAGACGTGACATCCGTAGTTATATCGAGTCCCGAGCCACTGGCATCCAGGAGTAGCCTTCCCGTGGCTACACCCTTGAGACCTTTCAGGAGATCCAGCTCGCTCTTGAGGGGACTTTCCTTGAGGACCTTACCCAGGACTGTCTGGAGTTGAGAAAGGTCCGCTTGGAAGTCTATATCCAGGTTGAAGGGCCTGGATTGATCCCTTAAATCGAGCCTAAGCCTTCCCCCGTGGCCTCGTGATGTGCCGAAGGATGCCTCGATGTCTTCCCCTTCGAGGACACCCTTTGCTATCCTTGCGGTGCCTTTGACTTTATGGAGATCGAAGTCAAGGCCCGGGATGCGTACCTCGCCTTCCCTGATGCGGCCTTGAATGCTCACCCTATCCGTGTCCATCATCTCCTTAAGGGTCCTTCCCCGGGAGCGAATTCTCACCTCTGGTATCTCACCGCCCCTGATCACGTCAAAGATCCTGGCGACTCGGGGCTCTTGTCTGAAAAGCCCCAAGACCGCCTGCTTGGTGGAATCCACTTGAATCCCTTTCCCTCCCAGCTCCAGACTCACCAACCCAGTCCTCCCGTCCACCTGAAGATCCCCCGAGAGAGTCAGCCGGGGGTCCTCAAGGACGAGTTCTTTGACAGAGGCCCGAAGCGACTCTCCTTTCATCATGAATTGTGCGTCAAGGTTTTTCCCCTTGAGGGACAAGATTTCCTTGCCCCGGGAAAGGGTGGCATGGAGCCCCGAGCCAAGCACTTTCACCTCAATAGCGCCCGGGCCGTCCGCCGTGAAGTCAAGGTCAGCATTCATCCCTGAGTCACTTATTCGGTAAGAAGTCGTCTTCCATAATTGCCCGGCCAGGATATGGGGCCGAAATCCTTCGAGGGAGATATGGCCCTTGACATTGAGATCCCTGTTTCGGATCTCCACCTCAATGGTCCCCTTTTCCCACAGATTTGATCGAGAGACCGCACGGACGGCGGTCTTATCAAGGTCGAGATCAAGGTCACAGGTGGCCTCCCGAAACCAGGCCAGGAGCCTCTTGTCTTTCAGGATCTCCAGGTTTCCTCTCCTCACTTTCAGGTCCATGCCCGGCATCACCGAGGCAATCCTCGACAGGGTGTCCCTGACCCGGGAGTCGACGTCCCACAAGCCAGCATCCCGGGTAACGGTTTCCGCGACTTTCTCTCTGGAATAAAGATTGATCGTGAATTCAGGCCGCAAGGCCCGTGCTTCCTCGAAAAGGAGCCTTGCCCTCAGCAACTCCCAAAGCCGGGGGTAAAGAATGAGGGTGTCAATGCTGCCCCTTGATTCTTCGGGGCCACGTATTTGGATCTGTCTGAGGGTGATTTGGGGGCGAGGGATGAATTGAAGATCCAGGCCCCCGATCTTCACCTCGACCTTGATCCTTTGAGAAAGGGCGCTTTGGACCCTGTCTCTTATAGGGTCCAAGTTGAGGAGTTTCGGCAACATCAATAACAGAGAGACCGCAATAAGCAGGAGAAGCCCCCCGGTTATTGCAATCCAACGAAACGTTTTCTTGGAAGAGATCATGAAATCCAACCATTTCTATGACTGGTGTATATTTTCAAGCCGAGCCCTGTTCCTTATGGCCCTGATCCTCTCGAGAACAGGTGGGTGGCTGTAACTGAGCAGCACCTTCAGTGGGTGCGGGGTGAGGTTTGAGAGGTTGTCGGTGCTGATCTTTTTCAATGCCTCTATCATGGACCGGGGCCTTCGATAGGTGGTGACCGAAAAGTCGTCCGCTTGGTATTCCTGCCTGCGGGACAAGGCATTGCCCAGAATGGAGAGGAGCATCTCTATGGGAGTATAAAGGAACCCGAAGAACAGCAGGCTGGCATAGATGGAGACCTGCTCCATTTTGAAGGCCGAGAACAGCTCCCTGTTGTTGATAAAGAGGGAGAGGATGAAGAACAAAAGCCCGGTCGTCAATACGGATAGGACCAAGGAAAGGAGGAAATGGTGCTTTTTGTAATGTCCCAGCTCATGGGCAAGGATTGAGACGAGTTCCTCTGCAGAGTGCCTCTGAATGAGCGTATCGAAGAGTATGATTCGGCGGAACCTCCCAAAACCCGTAAAAAAGGCATTGGACTTGGTGGATCGTCTGGAACCGTCCATTGAAAAGACACCCCGCATCTTAAAGCCCTGTGAGCGGGCATAGGCCTCGATAGCACGTTTCAGGTCCCCGTCGGCAAGGGGTGTAAATCTGTTGAAAATGGGCATGATGGTGACCGGAGCAACATAATGGAGAAAGAGTTGGAACAGGACCACGATACCCCAGCAATAGAGCCAGGCCAAGGCACCGGTCCTCTCAAAGAACCATAGCACCGCGGACAGCAGTATTGCTCCAAGGACTGCAATGACCCCCCAGGTCTTCAATATGTCCAGGACAAAGGTCTTCGGGGTCGTCCTGTTAAAACCGTACTTCTCCTCGATGACAAAAGTTCCATATATGCTAAAGGGCAGCGACATCAAGTGATACATCATGAGCAAAAGGCCAAAGAAGATGAGGCCCGTGGGGATGGACCCCAGATGGAAGCCCCTGGCGAGTCTGTCTATGGCATTAAATCCCCCCAGGAGTATGAAGGTAATGGTCACGGCCGTCATCAGGGTATCGGTAAACATGGAAAACAAGGTATTCTCCCTCAGATATTCCTGGGACGTCCTGTAACGCCCCCGGTCGTAATACCCCACGAATTCTCCCGGCAGATCTGTCTTGAGATGGCGAAGATTCAGGAAGTCTACAACCAGCCCCAAGAAATAGGTGCCTATCAAGATAACCAATATGAATAGCAGGTAGATGTTCATGGATTTTCCGGCGGAGTAAAGACCTCGGCTCCCCAGGGCCCACTCGCATGGTCGTTCCCCAGGAAAGGTTATTTGCCGAATTCGATCGCCTTATCTACTTATAGGAGAATGGCAGAAGGCTTTCAAGCAGTTATTGGGATAACAAGGAGAAGAAACAAAACGCTTGATAAGGTATGGTTTTTTGCCTATAGATTAGACAGCATGCCGAGACAAAAGAGGAGCGGGATTTTGGCCCTTTACCTACCACCGAAGTTTTTGAAAAACGTATTTGTACCGAGCGCCTATTACTTCCTTCAGGCCTATCTCTCACTGCTCAGCTTCAGGGTCATCGGCGAGGAAAAGCCATTTCAGGCCTTGAATACGCACCGCCGTGTCATTGCCGCCCTGTGGCACCAGAGAATCCTCCCCTCCTTGGGCTACGTAAAGAGATTCAGGGGGTTCAACCCCTGCATCATGATAAGTCAGAGTCAGGACGGCGATCTGATCTCGCCCATCGCAGAAAGGCTGGGCCTCAGGCCAATAAGGGGATCTAGCTCCAAGGGGGGCAGGGAAGCGCTGGTAACCATCGTGCGGATATTGAGAGCGAGCAGGGCGGCCGTCCACATTGTAGACGGCCCCTTGGGCCCTAAAGGCGTGGTCAAGGCAGGCCTCATACAGATGGCACAGGTGACCGGTGCTGTAATTATGCCTGTCTATGTCTCTGCCAACCGGGCTTGGCTCATGAAAAGCTGGGACCGCTTCCTTGTCCCCAAACCCTTCAGCAGTGTGACCATACGGTGGGGAGACCCCTTCTTCGTGCCGAGAAAACTCGACACGGAGTCCTTTGAGGCCCTCAGAAAGGAGATCGAGGGCAGGATGGCGGAGGGATATGCGCGACAGGATCTCGCCTGCGGATGGAAGGAGCCCCTGTGAAGGAGGTCAAAGGGGTACTGGGTGACATGACCTGAATTTGGTCTGGCGGCCCTGAAGACACTGTTAACCCAGAACGGCCTGTCGAGAGGCCGTTGCCAACGCCTGGGAGGAATTTGATTGAGCCTTCAGAAAAGACCTCCCAAGTGGCTAACCGCCATGATTGTCGGGCTTTGGGCAACAGCTCTAGAACCGATAACATTGGAAGGAGTCTGGGGTCCAAGCGGGTTTAGCTGATCTCCGCAGGTTGGCCGGTACAGGATAGCACGATATTCCAAAACCTCCCGCCAGGCTCTATCTGTTTCCGTTTGGATACGGCCAACGGGATAGGCACATGGGTGTAATCGCCGTTCCAGTGGCCCACCACCATGTTTGTCCTACCTGCCATTCCGGCATGGACCGCATTGTGGCCGAGCACGAGACAAAAGGCGGAATCACGGGGGTTTGCCGGCATGCTCCTGATGGTGTAGCTCGGATCTATGTACTTCAGAGTGAAATCCATGCCTGATCTGTCCAGAAACTCCTTGATCCTGTCCCTCAAAAAGGTCCCTATGTCCCCAAAACGAAGATTTCCCGATGGATCCCTCTCGGAGCTTTTCTCCATGAGTTCTTGTCCGGCCCCTTCGCCAACCACGATGACGGCATGTCCTCTCTTCGTGAGCCTTTCTCTGAGCGTACGGAGGAAGGCCTCAAGGGAAAAGGGAACCTCTGGGACGAGGCAGAAATTGACATCATTGTTGGCCAAAGAGGCGTGGGCGGCGATGAAACCCGACTCCCTTCCCATGAGTTTGACCAGGCCGATCCCGTTTCTTGCGCCCCGGGCTTCATTGTGGGCCGAATAGATGGCTGTCCTGGTCTCGGCCACTGCGGTTTCGAAACCAAAGGACATATCCATGTAAGAGATGTCGTTGTCAATGGTCTTTGGGACCCCTATGACGGCGATCTCCAATGACCGCCTTTGGATTTCCCTGGAGATCGCATGGGCCCCCCTCAATGTCCCGTCTCCCCCCACGGTGAACAGGATCTGAAGGCCCATGTCTTCCAGGGTATCCACCATGTCAGAGACATCCTGGGGCCCCCGTGAAGATCCGAGGATAGTGCCCCCTTCCTTATGGATGTCATTGACGATCTCCGGTGTAAGTTCCACGGGTGGATGTCCAAACTTGGAAGTGAGGCCTTCAAAGCCGTAACGGAAACCATATATGCTCCGGACACCATAATGGTAATAGAGCCCCAAGACCACTGCCCTGATCACGTCGTTGAGGCCGGGGCAAAGGCCGCCGCTGGTCACGATTCCGCACCTCAATTCAGAGGGGTCGAAGAAGATCCTTTCCCTGGGACCAGCCAGTTCAAAGGAGGGAGGCTTCTTGCCAGAACGGGTGTATTCCTCCATATCACTCAGAGTCGAAGGATAGAGGACACGTTCGTGGTCTTTGACAAAGTCTATTCCCTTCATGGGGGAGGGGACCCGGCATTCACCGAGCCTCTGGACAACAAAATCCGAGTGATTCAATTCCATGGCATACCTCCCAGGAGTCCCAATTCAGCAATAGTGCTGGCTTGTGAAAGGGCTTGAAGCGGATTGCACTCTCTTTGCGTTACACTGGATGATTCGGTTCGGCGGCTTTGCAGGACATATTCTCATAACTCTCCTGGATGATCTGGATGGCCTCGTCAATGGAATCCGTGAACCGGATGAGTTGAAGTTCCGGCCCGCCTATTGTCCCCTCGCCGATCATTTCATCTTTGAAGAACCGTCGCAAGGGTTCCCAGAAGTCCAGTCCCATGGCGACAATGGGGAAACATTCGATCTTGTTGGTCTGCATTAATGTAGCCGTCTCGAAGACTTCATCCAGGGTTCCGAAACCGCCGGGAAGGGCAACAAAGGCCCGGGAGTATTTTACGAACATCACCTTGCGGACAAAGAAGTGATCGAATTCCACAAAGAGGTCCAGGTAGGGGTTTGGCTTTTGTTCTTGGGGGAGCTGGATATTACACCCGACACTCAACCCCCCTGCCTCCTTGGCACCCCGGTTTGCCGCCTCCATGACTCCCGGACCGCCTCCGGTCATGACCGTGAAGCCTTCTCTGGCGAGTCTTTCCCCAAGCTTTTGGGACAGGGCGTAGTATCTATGATTCTCGGTGAACCGAGCCGAGCCGAACACGCTGACACATCGCCCCAGGGTGCCGAGTCTTTGAAAACCCCGGACCAGTTCAAGAAAGACCCTGGCTGCACTGGCCAATTCTTCCGGATGTTCCCGACTCCCTGTGAGGAATTTCTTCTCCTCGTCATCCCTGAGGGCCATGAACCAGTTTGAGATGCTGTTCTTGTGTTGTTGAGCTTCCGTCATTTGTCTGCCTCTTCCCTTCCTCTTGCCAGTGTGAAATGGCCTCCATAATAGGGCTCAAGGAGTCATAAGTACCCGTGGTGCGAGGGCTATCTTTCGGGCTCCCCTATTTCTCCTCCAAGGCGGCCAGGCCCGGAAGCACCTTGCCTTCCAAGTACTCCAGGGTAGCGCCTCCGCCCGTCGAAACATGGGAGATCTTATCTGCTTGACCCGAGAGGTTCAGGGCTGCCACTGAGTCACCGCCGCCCACAACAGTAGTTGCCTCGGCTCCCGCAAGGGCGGAAGCTATGGACATGGTACCCCTGTCAAAGGGCTTTACTTCGAACAGACCCATGGGCCCGTTCCAGAATATGGTGCGAGCCTCTCTTATCTCCTCCGAATAGAGGCCTACGGTCTCGGGCCCAATGTCGAAGGCAACCATATCGTCTGGTATGTCGGCGGATACGACAGCTGTCGGTACGTCTTGTTCCGCTTTTTCGGCAACCACGTGGTCCACGGGCAACTGCATGAAGATTTCTCTTTCCGTAGATAGGTCGAGAAGTTCCCTTGCGAGGGGAATCTGATCCTCTTCGACCTTTGACTTGCCGACCCTCAGGCCTTGGGCCTTTAGGAACGTGTAAGCCATGGCGCCCCCTATCAGGAGTCCGTCCACCAGGGACATGAGATTACGGATGACGGGGATCTTGTCAGAGACCTTTGCCCCTCCCAGGATGGCGATGAACGGGCGGTCAGGGTTTGACAGGAGTCGGTCCAGATATTCACACTCCCGCTTCAGGAGAAAACCCGCTGCCTTCTCCGCAACATAGGGAACCATTCCTGCGGTCGATGCATGGGCCCTGTGGGCAGTGCCAAAGGCATCGTTGACATAGGCATCCGCCAGCCCGGCCAGTTGGGCCAGTTTCTTCACCATTGCCTCCACTTCCGGGCCAATACAGTCTGGGGCCATGCCGACCGGGATCTTGATGAGATCTTCCAGCACCTTGGCGACCGGTTTCAGACTCAAGGAAGGTTTTCGTTCCCCTTTGGGCCTTCCCAGGTGGGAGGCCAGGATGAGTCTGCCCCCTTGCTCCAGTGTACATTGGATGGTAGGCAGCGCGGCCTCGATCCTGGTAGTGTCCTTGACCGTGCCCCCTTCAATGGGAACGTTGAAATCCACACGCATGAAGACCCTTTTATCTTTGAGCCGAAGTTCCTCGATAGTCTTGAGTTTGAGTGGCATAAAAGAACCGCCTCCTTTCAAGAATCTTAGATGTTGAGCCTGCGGCACCGAATGGGAACAGGCTGGCCCATACATCCGGGAACCCCCGGGGAATTGTCCCCCATAATAACAATTTTTTTTGCGAAATCAATAGCATCCGCCCACAAGACGATTCACCGACCCTTAACAGGCTCAGAGCGCCCGCCATGTTCCAATTTAGCTTCCCCTCCGCGGCCGTTGCCCAGAACATGACAAGGATGGTGGCTATAGGTGCTCTCATGTGTCCCATTCGGGAACAAAACATATGAAGCGACTTGGGCAACAGCCTGCCTAGAATAAACTCAAATACCCATAATAATATAAATATACACTTAATCGAAAACAAATGGTATAATTTCCTTAATTGTAGTCAAAACTGATCAGGAAATACGATGAAGTTTGAAAAGGCGAGCATATCCAGGATCATTAGCTTTTTGAAAACAGACATATGGAGGATCCGCTCCCGCGACCTCTCGGGAAAGGAGTACTTCCTGATCAGGGTCCTGCGCGTACTTATCCTCACCATTCGGGGAGTCACGGAGGACAAATGCATGCTCAGGGCGTCGGCACTGACGTTCTATTCCCTGCTTTCCATCGTCCCGGTCGTGGCCATGGTCTTTGGCATCGCCAAGGGATTTGGTTTTGAGAAGACCCTGGAAGACCTGCTGTACAAGAATTTTGTGGGCCAGGAGCAAATCATCGCTCGGGTCGTCGATTTTGCCCAGGCCACCCTCGAGAACGTCAAGGGCGGACTCGTTGCGGGGATTGGCCTCTTTGTTCTGTTTTACACCATCATCAAGATACTTTCCCATATCGAAAACGCATTCAATGATATCTGGGGAGTAAGGAGATCCAGGAGTTTCGGGAGGAAGATAACCGACTACCTTTCCCTGACCATGATTACACCCATCCTCTTTATCATGTCTAGTGCACTTACGGTAATCATCAGCAGCAGCGCCAGGTTGATCATTCAAAAAATCCCCCTTCTCGAGGCGATTGGCCCCGCGATCTTCCTTCCCATGAAGCTGTTATCCTATTGCGCCCTTTGGGTCCTGTTCACCTTTCTCTACATCTTTCTCCCCAATGCCAGGGTCAATTTCAAATCCGGGGCGCTGGGGGGCATTATCGCAGGGACGATGTACCAGTTGTTTCAGTGGATCTATATCCATTTTCAAATAGGAGTCGCCAAATACAACGCAATCTATGGCAGCTTCGCCGCGCTCCCCCTCTTCTTCATCTGGTTGCAGCTTAGCTGGATCATTGTCCTCTTTGGCGCGGAGCTCGCCTTTGCCCACCAGAATGTGGACACCTACGAATTCGAACAGGACTGTCTGAACATAAGCCAGTCCTTCAAAAGGCTTCTGTCTTTGATGATCGTCCATTTGCTGGTCAAGCAGTTCCATTGGGGGGGAAGGGCCTGGGATGAGACCCAGATCTCCCATGAACTGGACATCCCCATTCGGCTCGTACGGCAAATCATGTACGACCTGGTCACGGCAGGCGTGGTGGCAGAGATCAAGGTGGAAGAAGGCAGAAATATCGCTTATCAACCGGCACGGGATCCGGAGAAAATGACAATCAAATCGGTGATGGATGCCTTGGAAGGTCATGGGAGTGACAATATTCCGGTGGTGAGGTCAAAGGAACTGGAAGGGATAGAAGAAAGCCTCAAGACCTTCAACGATATCCTGGAGGCATCCCCGGCAAATGTGCCCCTCAAGGACATCTAAGAACTCCCCCTCAGGGGAGTCTCCCCAGGTTGCACAAGAGAGATGACATAACAGTCTTCGGGGGCAACATGGACTCCTTGATCATTGAGGGCGAATTCCTGATCCTTATGGAGCCTGGTCCCAGTTGTGATGTGATCAATCAGGAAACGAGACCTTCTTTCAGGCATTGCGTTCGATTTTCGGGTTTAGCTCTTCCCTTAGCCAGTCAGCGAAGAGGTTGATGCCGACGACGAGCAAAACCAAGGCTGCCCCTGGGAAGACGATCATCCACCACATCCCGGCATAGATATAGTTCTTCCCAATGGCTATCATCATTCCCAGTGACGGCTTGGTGAGCGGAACTCCGACGCCAAGAAAACTGAGGGTTGCTTCAAGCATGATCACAGTATCCGGCCACCCGCCGTAGTAGCCTGCCAATAGTCCCATGGCCACACCGAAGGTTCCGGCAATCAAAACGACCCCGAATCCAACGATGAGAGAAGTTCGGCATCCGTAAATGATAGTGCTCAGAATGCCCCTGCCCTGATCATCTGTCCCCAGCAGAAAGGGGGCCTCCCCCCCTTCCATCCAGATTGGCGGCTTTAGGAAATGATCCAAGCTGAGTTTCTCAAGGTCATAAGGATCCTGGGGGGTGACGAATGGTGCCAGGATAGATGCCAGGATAAAGACCAACAAGATGAAGCTTCCCAGAATTGCGGAAGGGTCATGCAGGTAGCTGTAAAGCCTTCAATCATTTGCCGTTTCGAAATGACAAGCTGCCCTGACCCTAAGTTCGCCGAATCCGATAATCATCGGGGAGAGCCAACCTTCGAAAACCGACCCATTCCTTTTCCAAGGGCCCCTATGGGCCGATCCTTGATATAAACTCCTCCAGAATACGGTGAAGCCTTTCAAGGCTTTGCAGATCCAGATGTTCGTCGTCTCCGTGCTGGCTCTGGTTGCCTTCGGCACCCCAAACGATGCCCTTTATGGCGTGCTCTTCAAGAAACCGTGCGTCACTTGCCCCATGTTCAAAACCCAATTTGGTGCCCTCCGCGATCTCGAGAAGTCCATCCAGGTAAGGAGAGTCTTCCCCCCGAAAAAGGGGCTCCACCTCCATAACCTCGATATCCCCTCTTATTTCTCGCCGCATTGTGTTCAGAAGGTCTTCTACGGGGTCCTCCTCTGTATAACGGATATCGAAGATGGCCTCAGCGTGGTCTGGAACCTGATTTACGGATTTTCCAGCTTTGATGATACTGAGATTCATCGTCCTGTGCCAGTGGTCAGGGCTTGACTTAAGAAAATAGGGCTTGAGCTTTCCATAATCATCAATAAGTTGGTCTATGGCGTTTTCACCGAGCCAGGGTCTTGCGCCGTGGGCAGCTTTTCCCCTGGAAACAAGTTTCAGCCTGAGAACTCCCTTTTCTTTAACAACGATCTTTTCCGGATTGCCCCCGTCCAGGGCAATGCAGAAATCTGCCTTTATCTCCTTTAGAGCCTCTCTGGCCCCCTTTTTCCCCCCAATTTCCTCATCCCCTGTGATCAATAGACCACACTTCAGATGGTCTTGCCCCTTGCTCTCATTCTTGAGATGATTCAAGTGCTCCTTTACCAAGACCAGGGACAATGCAACTGCATATTTGTCATCAATGCTGCCTCTGCCGAATAGTTTTCCATCACGACGAGAGGGTGTAAACAACCGGTCAGGGCCCTCCACCACGTCGAGATGAGACATCAACAATATGGGGACTGACCCGTCAGCCCTCGTGACCATGATTGAAGGGATTTGATCCCTGTCAACACGCCTGAACGCTATTTCATGGGCCCTGAGGTAGCTCTCAATAAAGTCTGCACATCTGAGGATCTCATCAGGTCTTGAGTGCGTCGTCCGAAATCGAATCAGATCCTCGGTCAATTGGATGATCTCTTCCATCAAACCACATTCTCCGGTTGAACTCATCTTAATGGATTTATCTCAAAACAACACCGGCATCGGGATTTCAATGGAGCATAACAAATGCAGTCTAGAATCTCAAACCAAATAGAGATGACTTCATTCAAAGGAAACATAACCTTGACCTATACTCGCAAAGCATGTAGATTCCCTCAAAAAGCCAACAATAGGTTGAAAATGTCTCGTAGCCTAATACCTTATGAAAGGAGACCGTAATGCTGGAAGAGAGGACCGTCTTCGTAAACGGGGAGTTCTTGCCCTGGGACAAGGCCCGGACCCACATGATGAGCCACAGTTTCGCTCGAGGATCAGCCATCTTCGAGGTCCTGGGGTTCCATGAAACCCGGGGTGGACCCGCAGTCTTTCGATTAGACGAACATATCAAACGCCTATTTAGGACGGCCGAGCTCCTCGACATGGAACTCCCCGCCACAGAAGATTCCCTCAAGGAATCGGTCCTCGAGACCATAAGGCGAAATAGCCTGAGGGAAGGAATGATAAAGATCCTCGGCTACTATCCCCAAGTTAGCATGGGGATTCTGCCTTCTACCAGGGTAGTGGACATATCCATTTTTGTAATGGATCTGTTGGAGGACCTGGGTGGACTGGCCTTTCCCTTTGAAGAGGGGACGACCCTTTGCATCTCCAGGTGGCGCAAGCTTGACCCCCAAACAGTTCCCATAGAGGCGAAAGTGGCTGCCAATTACCTGAATGGGATGATGGCGCGCAAGGAGGCTGAAACGCGAGGCTTTGAGCACGCTGTCATGCTCGACACCCAAGGGTTCATTGCTGAAGGAGGGACAGAATCCATATTCCTGGTCCATGAAGGGGTGCTCATGACCCCGTGCCAGGGGACGGTCCTCCAGAGTATCACCAGGGAGTCGATTATCCAGGCCGCAAAGTTCATCGGGGTGGAGTGCCTTGAAGGCCGTTTGCACCCCAAGAGACTTATGGAGGCTGATGAGGTCTTCCTTTCGGGGACCCCCATGAAGGTCTTACCCGTGAGGACGGTCGAAGAGCGCCCCATGGAAGGAGTCCCGGGACCACTGACAAAGAGGTTCTTTGACCTGATGGACAGTATCGTAAAGGGCAAGGATGAGAGATTCAAAGAATGGCTCTTTCCCATCTAGGTGATATCAAGGGACTTCCGGCACAGGAGCGATCTGCCGGCTCAGGGCCCGGGGCACGGAGACATCTCATTTGTCCTTGACAGGGCCCTCTATTTCCCATATATCCCAACCATCAGGAAATTTTCCTTAAGATAGACGGTCCAAAATCCAGACGGGGGGAGTGTTTATGAAAAAGCAGAGGTTCTGGTTTGCGGGGATTGTTCTGTGTTGCCTTGCCCTGGTCTTGTTGTCGCCCGCGATCGGCAAGGGGGCGGATAAGCCCTTTGTCTTTGGCATGTTGTTGGTGGGTCCTTACAACGACCGGGGTTGGAGCCAGGCCCATTATGAGGCGGGAAGATACGTAGAGGAGAAGATCCCCGGGACCAAAATGATCTATATTGACAAGGTAAATCCCGCGGACAGACCGGGAATCACCATACCCCAGCTTGTCGACGATCTGGTTTCCAAGGGAGCTCGACTGATCATAGCCAATTCAGATGATATGAAGGACGGGACAAGAGAAGCGGCCATGCTCCATCCCGATACCTATTTCATCCATGTCTCCGGAGATGACGTCATAACGGGAAAGGCCCCCAAGAATCTCAGCAATCTTATGGGCCGAATGGAATACGGAAAGATGATGGCCGGTTTTGCGGCCGCCCTCATGACTCGAACCGGAAAGATCGGATACCTGGGACCCCTCGTAAATGAGGAGACCAGGAGGCTCGCAGCCTCCTGTTATCTCGGCGCTCGATACGCATGGGAAAAGGTGCTCAAGAAGAGCCCCCAGGACCTGAGCTTCCAGGTCATGTGGATAGGGTTTTGGTTCAACATCCCCGGGGTCACGGCTGATCCCAACCAAGTGGCTCAGAATTTCTTCAATACGGGCCATGACGTGGTCATATCCGGGATTGACACGACAGAAGCCCTTGTTGTGGCCAGGCAAAAGAGAAAAGAGGGCAAGGCCGTGTGGGCCATCCCTTACGATTATGAAGGGGCCTGCACCGGCGCCGAGGAGATCTGCCTGGGTGTTCCCTATTTCAACTGGGGGCCTGGATATGTCCACTTCGTAAAGAAGATATTGGAGGGCACATGGGAACAGGAATGGCTCTGGCTCAGTCCTGACTGGAGTGACATAAACAACCCCGATACGAGCAACGTGGGGTTTTTGACCGGAGATGCCCTTTCTCCCCCTGCCAGATCTGCTTTGGGTAAGTTCATCGAAGATCTTGGGGCAAACAGGGTGCAGCTCTTCAAGGGCCCCCTCTACTACCAGGACGGCAAGACATTCGTCAAGGCCGGCGAAGTCGCCACTGACAGACAGATCTGGTACATGGAACAACTCTTGAAGGGGATGAAGGGTCAGAGTAAGGCAAAATAGAACATCGGCTCAACCCTCTGGCGTATTGAATTCCCCGCGGTCAGGCAGTGACGGGGTCTCTCTCGGGAGATGCTGGAGTGGAAGGTGACGGCATCTATCTGGGATGGCGGACCTCCATCTCCCGGGAGAGCCCTGCTACAGCCCCTTCGAGTTCTTGCCCGCCTGTTTCCCCCGGGCACAGGGAATCACTGGACGAAGCCGGGCCGGGCACGGACGCACACCTCCGTCCTTGTAATGAACTGAATTTTCAAGCCATGAGAGTCACTCTAAGAGACATCCACAAACATTACGGAACACTGAGGGCCAATGACGGGATCAGTATGGACGTGATGGCAGGGTCCATCCATGGGGTGCTGGGTGAAAACGGAGCCGGAAAGAGCACCCTCATGAAGGTGTTGGCCGGATATGTGAGGAAGACACGCGGGACAATCATCGTGGACGGAAGGCCCGTAGACTACAATGGGCCCAAAGAAGCCACCAGGCTGGGAATTGGGATGCTGTACCAGGACCCTCTGGATTTTCCTTCCCTCCCTGTGCTGGAAAACTACATGATGGGTCAGGTGAGGGGGTTTGCCCGGAACAGGGCCGCATTCCGGAAGAAGCTCAAGGACTCGGCGGCCCACTTTGGGTTCAACCTGGATCCTGATACACCCGTTGAATCCCTTTCAGTAGGAGAGCGGCAACAATTGGAGATCTTGAGGCTCATGGCCGTGGGCGTTCGGGTCCTCATACTGGATGAGCCGACAACGGGTATCTCGAGCCTGCAGAGGGAGGCGCTCTTCGGGGCCCTGCGAAAGCTGGCCCAGGATGGAAAGACGGTCCTCTTTGTTTCCCACAAGCTTGAGGACGTGGAGGCCCTTTGTGACCGGGTTACAGTCCTCAGGCAGGGCAGGGTGAGAGGAGAAATGGCGCACTCCTTTGAGACAGGGACGATCTTGAGATGGATGTTTGGCAGTCTGCCTTCACCTCCCCCGTGCTCAGAGGTTCCGCCCGGCTCCCCTGCCATGGTCATGGAGGATGTGTCGGTCTCATTGGGGAGGATCGGCCTTTATCATTGCCATGTGGAGATAAGGCAGGGTGAAGTCATCGCGCTGGCAGGGCTCGAAGGCAGCGGCCAAGGAACGTTCCTGAGGGTTGCCGCCGGCCTGATAAGGCCCGACAGGGGTTCGGTCAGGGTGGGCACGAGGCTCATGACCGGTCAAGACCACCATGCCTTTCAGGCCGCTGGGGTCAACTTCATCCCAGCTGCCAGGTTGGAAGAAGGGCTCATTTCAGGTTTGACGATTGCCGAGCATTTTGCTCTGAAGTACGGGAAGGGTATCATGATCCCATGGCTCTTTGCCAAGAAACAGGCCAGTGAGAAGATAGAACACTTCAGGATAGTGGGAACCCCTCAGTCGAGCGTGGAATCCCTGTCTGGAGGAAACCAGCAGCGCCTGCTCCTGGCCCTGATGCCCTTGGATTCAAAGGTCCTCTTGCTGGAGCACCCCACCAGGGGGCTTGACATAGAATCCGTGAACTGGGTGTGGCAGCAGCTCATCGCCCGCGTTAACCACGGGGCCAGTATCGTCTTTTCTACTGTGGAGTTGGAGGAGATCCTCCAGGTCGCGGATAGGGTCCTGGTGTTCTTTAATGGCTCGGTCCTTAAGGACGTGAGGACTTGTGATACGACGCTGGAGGAACTAGGGATGCTCATAGCGGGGAAGGTTTGAGCATGACCCACCTGTTGAGGAGCAAGTTCGGAACATTTGTCCACTCCCTCGCAATAGCCGGACTCCTCTTGGGTGGGATCCTGCTCCTGACGCTGATGATACTCATGGCTTCAGGTGCCCCGCCCCTCGTTGCTCTCAAGCATATCTTCATGGGCTCTCTGGGTTCCTGGCTCAAGATTGCCCAGGTCCTAAGGGCCTGGATTCCCCTTTCTCTGTGCGCGTGCGGCCTGCTCTTCAGCTTCAGGATAGGACTGTGGAACATTGGCGTTGAAGGACAGGTCGTGGCTGGAGCCATATTTGCGACGGCCCTCATGCGGCTGGGGACTGAGAGTGGCTCCCCTACCACCATCCTTTTCTCGGCATTCCTTTGCGGACTCATGGGCGGCAGCCTCTGGGCGATAATGACGGGGTTGCTGAGGACCAGGGCCGGTGTCAACGAGATCTTCACAGGCCTGGGCCTCAACTTCGTTGCCCTGGGGATAAGCCTCTGGCTCATATTCGGCCCCTGGAAGAGACCCGGCATTGCGTCCATGAGCGGTACGGAGCCCTTTCCCACTTCCTTGTGGCTGCCGGCCTGGAGGTCACTGCGGCTTTCCCCCGCGGGACTCCTGCTGGCGATTCTTGGCATCCTTTTTGTGGCATGGATACTGGGCAGGACAAGGCTGGGGCTGGCCCTGAAGGGGATAGGCAACAATCCCAGGGCAGCCTTTCTCCACGGGCTCAGGCCTGACTTTTATATAATCGTGGCAATGGGGATTGCCGGCGGCTTTGCCGGCCTGGCCGGAGCCTTCCAGGTGGCGGGAGTCTACCATCGCCTGATCCCCTCTATTTCAAGCAACTACGGATACCTGGCCCTCCTTGTGGTCATGCTGGCAAACTATCGAGTCTGGCTCACACCAATAATCGCTTTCTTCTTCGCGTGCCTCAATGTGGGGAGCATACAACTCCCCATGATGCTGCAACTGGATTCGTCGCTGAGCGGTATCATTCAGGGGTCCCTGGTCCTGGCCACGCTTCTTGTAGATGGCTACAGGAGAAGGAGGTTACAGTGAGAAGGGGTGGTATCAAACTTTGAGATGCTGTCGCATGGGGTTGCCCGCTATGGGCGAGCAAAGTGAGGCAGCGGCCTGTGAGTCCATGACAGGCGGTTGCCCGAAGCACAACAATGAAGCTGGCTAGCCCCTTGGGGGGGTCTTTTCAAGATGAATGATATTGCAATTTCACTCCTGTTTTCCTCCATTGTCGCCGGAGCCGCGCCAATCATTTTGGCCTCCATCGGGGAGACCATCAATGAGAGGGCGGGAGTGATAAACCTCTCCCTTGATGGGTCAATACTCTTGAGCGCCATGGTTGCCTTTGCCTTTGCCTACGAAGGGCAAGGGCTTGTGATAGCCTTTCTGGCCGGTGCCGTCACGGGGGGGCTCATCGCTGCCATCGTCGGGTCCTTTGGCATCTATCTCGGGCAGTCCCAGGTGGCGGTGGGCTTTGTCATGACATTGACCGCCAAGGACATGGCCTATTTCTTCGGGAATCCCTATTCTCGAGTCTATGGCCCCCAGGCGTCCTCCTTGCCGATTCCCCTGCTCAAGGGTATTCCCCTGCTCGGGGAGGTGTTCTTCCGCCACAGCATCCCGGTTTACCTGAGCATGGTCGTGATCCTGGTGTGCTGGTGGTACCTCTACAGGACGCCTCTGGGGCTCAGACTGCGATCCGTCGGGGAAAACCCGAGGGCAGCCTATGCGAGGGGCGTAAACGTGCGGCGAACACAGTTTTTGTACACGATTGTAGGAGGTCTGCTTGTTGGACTCGCAGGAGCGACCATCAGCCTCTTCACAAAACCGGGATGGGGAAGGCCCCAGGGCGCCGAAGGAACGGGGTGGATCGCACTGGCCATCGTGATCTTCGGGGGCTGGCACCCATTCAAGGTGGCACTGGGCGCCTACCTGTTTTCCTTTTTGCAGGTCATGGGCATACAGTTCCAGGGGCTGTGGGAGTCGGTGCCGGCCCAGGTGTTCCAGGTCGCCCCGTTTCCCATGATGATCCTGGCCCTGGTGCTCATCCACGGGGCACAAACCAGGTCCGTTGTGCGGTTGATGGATGTCTCACCATGGGCGAGACGTATCATAATGTTCGTTAGGGGCAGTGCTCCGGCACACCTGGGGAGGCCCTTTCAGGAGGAGTAAAGCATGGCGGATTATTTCAGACTCTATCCCATCGGTATGATCAGACAACAGGAATCTACTGCAACTATCGAAGTCTTTGAGGAATACAAGGAAGGCCTCCGCGGTCTCGATCAATATTCTCATCTCCACATAATGGCCTGGTTTCACGAAAACGACACCGAGGAGAGGCGGAAGACATTGCTTGTCCACCCAAGGGGAGACCAAAGAAACCCTTTAACCGGGGTATTTGCCACCCGGTCGCCTGTCAGGCCCAATCTCATTGCCCTTTATACGTCCAGGATAAGATCCATTAGCGGGAATATCATTCATGTCGACCCGATTGACGCTTTTGACGGAACACCGGTTGTGGATATGAAGCCCTATTTGAGCAGGAAGGACTCCATACCCGAGGCGAGGGGGCCGGACTGGTCAAAGACATGATTTCAGGAGGAGACAATGGTTGAAGATGTGTACAGGAAGCTGGCCAAACACCTGGACAATTTGCCCGGAGGCTTCCCGGCAACCGAAACCGGAGTCGAACTAAGGATCCTCAAGAGGTTCTTCAAACCGGAGGAGGCCGAATTGGCCCTCCGGGTGAGCCTGATCCCGGAGGAGGCCAAGGTCATTGCTCGAAGGGCAGGCATGAAAGCAGAACAGGCTGAATCCAGGCTGAGGGGCATGGCCAGGAAGGGGCTCATCTTCAGCCTGGAGCGCCAAGGCCAACCCCCAAAGTATATGGCTTCCCAATTTGTAATCGGAATATGGGAGTACCATGTCAATGACTTGGACCCGGATATCGTAAAGGACATGAATGAGTATATCCCCAGGCTCTTTGAACACGAGACCTGGAGGAAAGCCCCCCAGCTCAGGACGATTCCAGTGGGCCGCAGCATAGACACCACCATGGAGGTTCTGGACTACGAAAGGGCAGAGGCCCTTGTCAGCGATCGAAGCAAGTGCCTGGTAGCCCCCTGTATCTGCAGGCGCGAACACCGGATAGCTGGAGAAGGGTGTGACAAACCCGAGGAGACCTGTCTCATCTTCGGAGCGGCGGCTGAATACTATGAGCGAAACGGCCTGGGCAGGGTGATCGAGACAGGTGAGGCCCTCGAGATTCTAAAGATCGCGGAAGAAGCAGGACTGGTGCTTCAGCCCAGTAATGCCCAGAAGATAGTAAACATCTGTTGTTGCTGCGGGTGCTGCTGCCAGATATTGAAGAGCCTGAAACGGCATCCGAGACCGGCTGCCCTGGTGACCTCGGCCTTCATAGCAGAGGCAAACAGGGATACCTGCAAGGGCTGTGGTAAGTGTCAAGAAAGATGCCAGATGGATGCCCTGGAATTAAGGGACAAGAAGGTAAATCTCAACAGGGACCGGTGCATAGGTTGTGGTTTATGTGTTACCACCTGTCCCACCAACTCTCTTTCATTGAAGCGGAAACCCGCCTACGAACAGAGAGAAGTGCCATCAGACATGTTTGAGAGCATGTTGAAGCTGGGCCAGGCCAGGGGTAAGCTGGGTCCGGTTGAACTTGCCAAGATGAAGCTCAAATCCAGGATGGATCGCCTTCGTGCCCTCAAATGACTCGATGCCCCTTTCCCAATTCGATGGGCCGAGGCAACCATGTTGCCGTCCTCCCTTCCTGTAGGAGCGACTTTCAGTCGCGATCCTCTCAGTAGAAAGGCGTCCTTGTCCTGTGCCTTGGCTTGACCTTCTTGTAGTAGGGTTCCTGCCCCCGATTCCACAGGAGGTGGTCCAGCTCCCTGGGCGTAATGGAGTGGCCTCCTCTTCGCAATTCGGCCGCGATGAGCTGTGAAGCGTGGACAGCGCAGGCTCTGATCTCTACTTCTTCCCGGGAACCGGCTGGAATCAACTCTTCCGAGTCTATGCGGGCGGCAAGTAAGCCCTCATACTGAAGGATGCCGTCGATCCGCAATACGTGGGGGACCAGGTTGTCCGCAAAGATCGTCAATGAGTCAAGGTCATGGAAATAACCAAGGCCTTTGTAAAGGAAGGCTAGGGCCAGGTCTGCGACCAGGAGCTGTGCCCTCTTAAGGAAGTAGACCTCA
>JAFDHO010000041.1 GCA_019308745.1 Deltaproteobacteria bacterium | reverse complement strand
GTGCTTCCAGATCATGGGATGTGGGCAAGTTCAAAAAAGTTGACACCATCTTTGTGAAGCTGAAAAAGGGGGCCATTGATGTTCGTATCGAGGATGTCTCTCGGACAGTTTCCGTACCTGTTCAGACAAAGGAGATTGAAAAAGGGCTCAAGGTATTGCCTTCGCCCTCCCATATAAATTACGGTCTGTGGAAAATTTCCCGTGCAGTGGTCGTCCCGGGCCTCTCCAAGCCTGCACCCATGGACAGGACCAAGCTCTGCATTGCCAAGGACAACTATATCCCCCTGAAAGAGAGCAGGCTCCCCAATTGCAAGATAACCAATTTGAAAGTCAAGGGCTCAAGGGTGACCTGGGACTTTGTATTGACTGCCGGCGATATTAACATGGTCTGCCACGGCCAGGCCGTGTACCGGGGCGATACCATGGATGGCGTTTATCAAGTCACGGTGGGCGAAAAGACCAAGATCAACTATAGACTTACTGGCCAGAGGATAGGAAAATGCGGAAAAGTATGAAGGCCATGTTTTCCAAATAGCGGTTAGGGGCTTCTAAAACCGAGGATCCATATTATTCCAGTTCTCTAACTTATGGGGATAAAATACAACAAACCTGTTATCACTTGTTTTTAAATGTCAATAGACCTTCGGGTTTGATTATGAGTACCAGCACAAGAATTACGAATACCACCACATCCGTCAAATACGAAGCAATGAGCCCCCCACTTAAAGATTCTGCCAGCCCTATGATGAGGCCCCCTATTAGGGCCCCCCACACATTTCCCAATCCGCCTATTACAGCCCCAGCAATTCCTTTTAGGGCCAGAGGAATCCCCTTCTGATACTGTATAAGGGAAATGGGTGCGATCAAAATCCCGCCAATAGCCCCGATTCCCGCAGACATTGCGAAACTTAACATGGCCATGCGGTCAACATTTATTCCCATTAACATTGACGCTTCACGGCTTTCAGCACAGGAAGTACTCGCCTTGCCCCAGATGGTCTTGTCAAAAAATATCTTCAAAATAATAGTTATTATAATGGCAGCACTGAACACAGGAATGACCTGGGAATTAATTACAGCCCCCGCAATATTTATGGTTCCTGCTTTCACAAGTGGAGGTAATCTGTAGTCATCCGTACCCCAGACGAGGTATGCTACTCCCTGGAAAAACATGGAGCCCGCAATGGTGATAAGGATTATTCGCACCGGTTCTGCTTTTCCAAGTGTCCTTACAGCCCCCAGATAAAACAGCATTCCGGTGACAGTGACCGCCAGTATCGCACAGACCACCGCTACAGGCAGGCAAGATCCACAGACAGAGCTTACTGAAACGGCAACCATACCTCCAAGCATGAGGAACTCGCCCTGGGCGAAATTGAGGACGGTGGTCACCTTGTAGATAAATGAGAAGCCAATACCTACCATGGCATAAATTGCTCCCATGGTAAGCCCTGAAATAATAAACTGCATGTAAAGAGAAAAAGTATTCAAGCCTAAACCTTTCCCGGTCAGCCCGGTGAAGATTTCAAAACCTCTTCCCCGGGCTGAAACTTTACTAAATTGGCAATCCCTCTGCTCTGGCCTTTAAAATTAAGACCCTGTTCCACAAGGCACAGAGATGTAAATTTACGTTATTATTCAAAAGGCACCCAGTTTCCGGCTTTAATTCCCAGTACCGCACATTGATCAACACCTATGCCTCTATGATCCAGGTCACTCCATGAATAAACAGCTTGAACTCCCTGGAAGCTGGACTGTTTCTCCAGCCAATCGCGCATTTTCTCGCCGTTCACACCTACTGCTTGCGATGCCTTTATGAACATCAGAGCACTGTCATATCCCACAGCTGCGAAGAACCAGCTCTTGGGACCCTTTCCAAATTTACTCTTAAATCTGTTCTGGAAGCTGGCAATAATGGCCTTTTGAGGATCGCTGTTCTTTAGATACTGGGCAAAACTTATTTTCGCCCCCACCGTGTAAACATTGGCAGTATTTTCACCAAGTAGTTTGATGAATTTTTTGGAAAGATTTGCGTCTGACACCATCATAGGTGCGTTGGAAAGACCCACCTGGTCTCTGTTCTTGATGAGAGTAACAGCAGGCCCCCCGGAAGCCATGGTCCCTATACAATCAGCCCCTGCTGCCTTTATCTTTGACATCTGGGTAGTGAAATCCGTGCCTTTGTTGTCGAATTTCTCCTTTGCCACTATTTTGAGCCCGTATTTCTTTGCCCACCTTTCATACATGGCTGCAGATAAGTCTCCCATCTGGGAGAGGGGTTCAATGTTACCCAGTCTTTTGTATCCTTTCTTCTTTAGCCACAGGGTTTTCACTTCATTCTGTCTGGGTGTGCCTATACTCATGGCCCATGTATAGCTTTTCTTACCCTTTTGCTTGTACTCAGGCAAAATTTTGGCATTGATCTGGATGCCTCCAGATACTACCGCATAAGGCACCTTGTACTTTTCAGCAATGGGCATGACAGTCTGTGTAGCCTGAGTGATGACAGGGCCGCATATTGCCACCACTTTGTCCTTCTTGATCAATTTTTGAAAGATTGTGCGGGCAGTATCAGGATTATTCTTTGTATCATAAATCACAAGTTCAACTTTCTTGCCATTGATTCCGCCTTTTTTATTAATTTCATCCACAGCCAGTTTGGCTCCGTTCACACAATCCTCTCCAATCCATCCAATTCGGCCAGTCATTCCATAGGCACACCCTATTTTGATTGTACTGGAGGCTAAAGATTGGCTAGAACCAAAGGTCAATGACATCAAGGCCACCATAGCTAGTATGAAAGTAATTTTCTTCATGATTTCCCCCTTCAAAGTTTTTGGTTAACAGGAATATTGCCGCTAGGTATCCTCTTTATCACCTCCTCCCCCAACCGAATCCCCTCCCATATAGGCTTTGACCATCCTTTCATCATTCAAAAGGTCTTCTGAGGCTCCTTCCATCACAATGTTTCCCGTCTCCAGTACGTATCCTCTGTTAGATATTCCTATTGCTGCTCTGACATTTTGTTCCACCAAGAGAATAGGAAGACCCTTTGTATGTAGTGTTACTATGATGTCAAACATGGTTTTGACAACAAGGGGTGCAAGTCCAAGGGAGGGCTCATCCAGCATAAGTAGCCTCGGTTTACCCATAAGGCCTCTTGCTATTGCCAGCATCTGTTGTTCACCACCGGAAAGGGCTCCAGCCTTCTGTCTCGCCCGACTTTTGAGAATTGGAAATAATTCGTAGATCTCTCCCATATTGCTCTTTAATTCAGATCTCTTCATTTTGAAATAAATTGAATAGGCTCCTAGCATCATATTGTCTTCAACTGAAAGGTCTTTGATGATCAATCGTCCCTCTGGTATCTGGATTATTCCTTCTCTGGTGACTTTGGCAGCATTTAGTTTAGTAAGGTCTTTTCCATCAAACACCTTTTCCCCTTGCCAAAGTGGGATTATTCCAGAAATGGCACGCATCAGCGTGGTCTTTCCAGCTCCGTTTGCTCCCACTACACAAACGATTTCCCCGGCATCAATTCTAAGGGAGATCTTATCCAAAACACGGAATTTTCCGTATCCCGTGGTTATGTCTCGCAATTCAAGCAATGTCGCACTCCTCGCCCAGGTAAACCTCTATCACCTTTTCGTTCTTGGTAATCTCTTTAGGAGTGCCCCGAGCAATTTTGCGACCAAAGTTGAGGACCATTATTTCATCAGAGATGGTCATGATAAACTTCATATTATGTTCAACTATTATCTGTGTGATACCCTTTTCTTTGATTTTGAAGACAATCGTTTACAGACTCTCCATTTCTTTTTCATTTAACCCAGCTCCTGGCTCATCCAGGAGTAATAATTTGGGTTTTGCAGCAAGTCCTCGCGCAATCTCAAGCAGCTTCTGTTCCCCTAATGGAAGTGATTCAACTTCATGGTCTTTCTTTTTCTCCAAACCCACGAATTGCAGCATCTCCTCGGCATACTTTCTAATGGAATTTTCTTCCCTAATGGAGGATCTCACTCCGAAAATGGAACGAAAAAGTTTCGCCGACACCCAGCCGTTGCACCCAACAGCCACATTTTCAAGAACAGACAGGTTATTGAACAATCGAACGTTTTGAAACGTCCTTCCAATACCTTTCCTGGTAATGAGATGAGAACTGAGCCCACTTATCACCTTATCCATAAAGAGGATTTCTCCCCCAAAATGCCTATCAAAGCCTGAAATTATATTGAAAAGGGTTGTTTTCCCTGCACCATTTGGTCCGATAATGGCAAATATTTTTCCCTGCTCCACTTCGAAGCTCACATCTTTCAGGGCCTGAAGCCCCCCAAAATTTCGCGAGATCCTATGGCCTTTGAGTATGATGTCTCTCATGCATCACCGCATTGGGAAACTTTCATGCCTTCTTAATTCTTTGAATTGCCACTTCGCCCATATGCCCCAATCCTCCGGCTATCCCCTTTGGAAGGAATATCAGAATCATTATAAAAACGAGCCCCTCAAGCAGAAGCTCGAGCCTTTCCAGATGACCGAGAAACTCTGGTAGGGCGAAAAGCACAATGGCACCAAGTACACCTCCGTATATACTTCCTGCTCCACCCAGGAAGAGCATCAACAAGAGCTTGACTGAAAGCATTATATTGAAACTATTAGGAGAGATGACGGTTCCATAATGTGCATAAAGGCTGCCAGCCACAGCTGCCAATGCTGCGCTGAACACAAAGGCCTGAATCTTGGTCTTGGCCACATTAACTCCCATGCAGGCTGCAACATCTTCATCCGAGTGCACAGCCTTCATGCAACGACCCAGGGAGGTCTCGCCAATACGGATGCAAAGAATTATTGAAAGGAAAACTATTGCCCAGACCAGATAGTAATAGCTTATATCGGATATAAAGGTATAACCTAGGACACTTAAGGGAGGTATCCCCGAGATACCCGAAGAACCTCCAAAATATTCCGTTCTGATTACGGATTCCACAATGAAACCGAACCCCATTGTGGCAATGGCCAGGTAATACCCCCTCAGCCTTAAGGTGGGAATTCCTACCAGAAAGGCTATCAAGCAGGTAATTAGAATTCCTCCAAAGATGCCCAAAATGGAAGGCAATTTGAACCATGTGGTGGCGATGGCCGTGGTATAGGCTCCAATTGCGAAAAGGCCGTTGTGCCCCAGAGAAATCTGACCACAATACCCTAATAGCAGGTCATACCCGACTACAATAAGGCCATAAATTCCTGCATAAATGAGTACAGTAATCCAGTAGGACTCGGGAAAAAGGACAGGGAATCCAAAGATACCAATACCGAAGAGGAACAATATAAATAGAAATGGACGCAAATTTGTCTCCCATCAACTAATTCTGCCAATGGGTGTACGCAGTCTTACCAACTATTATCCATCCATTTTGGAGAGATATAATCAGGCAGAAGATTTAATTAATTCATTTTTTAATTCAATTTTGTATCTCAGTCAAGGAAAAATTTTGGTTAAACCCACACTTAAGAACATAGCAGGATAGGGCTTGGAGGTATAACTATAGAATATAATTTAATAAATATCAATAAGGCGTTGAGCTGTAGAGAGGGCAATGAAATTATCTTTTCCCTTGACTTCTGGTGGATTGTATAATAGAAATTAAAAAATTAATTAAGTTGGTAAGTGTCTAGAGTTTTAATTAGCTCTGGCCAGCAGTGGAAAATGCCGCCACATAAAGCGCTATGGAGGCGTAATGAGTAACAACCTGCCTTTTTCAAAAGAAGAATATGATTCGAGACTAGAAAAGGTCACAACCCGTATCAATGAAGCAGGACTTGACGCGGTTATTTTTACCAGGGCCCAAAATATCTACTGGTTGTGCGGATACCGTGCTGCAGTTATGAACTGGACCCTGCCTCTTCTGAGTCTTTTTGTCACCAAAGATGGTCAAATGAAACTCATGACCCGGGTTATTGAAAGTGTAACTGCTGAAGCACAGCTTGCTCCCAATCCTAGGACCTATAAAGACCACGAGGATCCTTACCAGATCCTGGCTGGTATTGTTCGGGAACACGGCCTTGAGAAAGGCATAATCGGAGTGGAAAAGACGTTTATGACTGTTGCCCAATATAACCTAATGAAGAATGCTCTTTCTTCTGCAGAGCTCAAGGATGCTAGCCTGTTAGTAGAAAATATCAGAATTACCCTGTCTCCAGAAGAAATCAATTACTATAGAAAAGCAGCCAATATAACCAGTATTGGTTTCAGGAAGGGCCTGGATTTGGTAGCCAGTGGAAAATATGCCTATGACATCATAGGAGAGATGCAAAAGGCCATGTATCAGGCAGGCCAGTCTGATGTGGAAGTCCCCAAAATGTGGATATGGTCCGGCCCCCAGGGAGGAATGATGCATGACACCTCTGTGACCCGATTGCTTAGTGAGGGTGATCTGGTGACTGTGGAGGTCTGGGGAACTGAGTGCCAGTATCTGGCTGGGGCGCAGGGTACTGTCTTTCTGGGAACAAAGCCGGATAAGTCTATTTTGGACGAACACAGGTTGGTTAGGGATATGTATCTGGCTGCCAGAGATGCCTTGAGGCCGGGTGCCATTTCCGGAGACACTTATAAGGCTGCAAATAAGATTTACCGCTCTTTTACAGGACAAGATTACTGGCGCAGGGTGGGGGCAAATATGGGGCTCAGTTTCGGGCCTGTGGACATGGGAATGACTGGGAACCAGGTTATCCAACCATGGACACCTTTCATAATACAAATTGTTGAAGTCAGGCCAGTTTTGATGACCTGTTGCAGTACCCTCCTGGTGACGGATTCAGGGTGTGAAGAGCTGACCGACCCATTACTCGAACTGGAGCTCATTTCCTGAGCAGCTTGATCTGGTCATTTGTGAAAATTTAAATTTTTCGTTTACGTGCAAAGGAGGAAAAGCCATGGTAGAAGGCATTAAAAAGGCGTGGCAAGAAGGCCTCGATAAGATTCCCCAGGCAGTAGGAGAGTTTCCCGTTGACCCTGCTAATATGGCACTCCTGGTGATCGACATGCAATACTATGTGGCCCACCCTGATTATGGAGTTCTAAAAAACTATATTGAGACCAATTCTGAGGCCGCCCAGTATTACAAAGACAGGCTGGATGTTATTATCCCTAACTGTGCCAAGCTTCTGGATTTTTTCAGGAAGCACAGAATGAGAATCTTTTATGGGGCCTTTGGCGCCTCCTTGCTGGACGGCAAGGACCTGCACCCTCTCAGGCAAATGAGACTCAAGGAAGTGCCTGCATTTACCACTGAAGACTTTGAATTCAAGATCCTCGAGGAATTGAAACCGCAGAGGGGCGAGCTGGTGATCCCCAAATCAACCCGCAGCGCCTTTAGTGGAACATCTCTTGACCACCGCATGAGAATGGCTGGGATTGACACTATTGTTGTGGTAGGAGTTGCGACCGATGTATGTGTCTCGAGCACTGCTCGCGGGGCATGGGACCTTGGATACAAGGTGATAATGATAGATGACGCCACGGCCACATTCACCCTGGAAGACCAGATCTATACCATGAGAAACTGGGCCGCGTTCTTTGGTAAGGTAATGGATACAGATGAACTCATTGAAGAGCTTGCCCAAAAATTGGGCGGTTAGATTTTGGAAATTTGAACCGCTTTTTCTAGAACAAGGAGGAAAAATATGATCTATCTGCACGTAACGGTCAAAGTTCAAAGGGGAAAGATGAAAGAGTGGACCAAAATCTTTGAAGAAAAGTTACTGCCAGCCATGAACAAACATGGACAACGCCTGATCGGTGCCTGGAAGACGAGTGTCGGACCATATGATGAAGTCATTGACCTCTATGCATTTGAAGACTTCACGGAATTTCAAAAAATAAGAGAGAAATTATTTAATGACCCTCAGATCCAAGAATGGTTACCCAAAATTTATGAAATAACTGGACCAGAGGAATCTAAGATCCTGACCCCCCTGGGTTATGGAGAATTAACTTCATAGAGGAGCTTGGCCAGGTTCGCATTACTAGGGATTATTGATCTATGATGAATCACCCTTATCGCGGGCTTGAACCAGCTCAAACAGGACCCCATGGGTGCTTTTGGGATGAATGAAGGCAACCAGCTCTTTGTGCGCGTTTAGATAGGGCTGCTCATTTATGAGCCTAACCCCTTTTGTTTTCAATTGGCCCAGTACAGAAGAAATATCTTCCACCTCGAAGGCAACATGATGGATTCCTTCTCCATTTTTACGGATGAATTTGGCTATGGTCCCTTCTGGGTCAGTTGATTGGAGGAGCTCTAGGCTTGTTCCATTGATGAGAATGAATGAAAAGCGCAGCTCTCCGAAGCTTTCAACGGGTCCGACATCTAGGCCCATGGTATCCCGGAAAAAGGTCTGGGCCTTTTCCAAGTTCTCGACTGCTATACCGATGTGAATAATTCTTTTTACCATTGTTTACCTCACTGCGGAATGTTTGGGAGATAATCACCCCCCTACGGCAAGAAATATTTCACAATGTAGATATTAAGAAACTTCAGAATAAGCCATCTATCTAAATTAAATATGTAATTAAATTATTATTGTCAAGGTAAATCTGCCTTTAAGGTAAATCAGAGAAAATTTACGAATATTGAGTTAGCTTTTAGAGCCGAAACGAATTGGTCTTGACATTGGATGATAATTGAATTAAATATAGAGTTCAATTTGGGCCTTGATTTCAAAAATAATCACTGGAATTTTCCATAGTACCACGGAGGAAATCAATGGAACATTTTAAGAATCTTACAGTACTCTCCCTTGAGCAAGCCACGGTTCTTCCTTATCTCACATACAGGCTGGCCCAAGATGGAATACGGGTCATTAGGATGGAGCACCCTGTATATGGAGACCCTAACCGCCTGGTGGGGTGGAATCTCTTGGGTGAAGAGAGGATGAACACCTATTACCTTTGCATCAATTCCGGGAAAAAGGCCATAACTCTAAATTTAGCCTCTCCCAAAGGCCAGGAATTGCTCCGGGACCTCATAAGAAAACTCAATGTGGACATCTTTTCTACAAATACTCTTCCCCGTAACTATGAAAAACTGGGTATTGACTACGACTCTCTTAGAGCTGTGAAACCTGATATCATCTGGCTGGGGGTTACAGGGTTCGGTCCAGATAGTAATGAAGCAGCTTACGACCCGATATTACAGGCACGTTCTGGATTAATGGACCTTACAGGGGAAAAGAATGGAGACCCCATGGTGCTCGGAATTCCCTTGCCTGACATGGGCACCAGTGAGCACTGTTATGGATTGATTATGAAGGCCCTGTATAAGCGTGCCATGACAGGTGAAGGCTCTTGCATACATATGTCAATGTTTGAGTCCTCCTGTTCCTGGCTGACAGTACCCATCACCTTCACTAAACTGGGAAGGACTATCACCAGAAGAGGTAATACTCACGAGTTCTTTGCTCCTGTCTCGGTATACAAGACAAGGGATGGCTACATTTACCTGGCTGTTGGAAATGACCGACAGTGGAAGTCCATGGTCTCCCTGGACATATTCAAGTCCCTTGACAGGGAAGAGTACGAAACAAATGAGGGGAGAATTCGGAATGTAAAAGAACTTAACGAGCAGATAAATGAAATTACAATAAATCACGCTTCAGAAGAATTAATTGATTTATTTAGACAGATAACCGTCCCTGTAAGCAAGATTAATACGATACCTGAGGTGCTGGAAGAATATCTTGTGCAAAGAAGATTGTTGACCGCAGAGGATCCCATAACAGGAACAAGGATAACCCTGCCTCCTCCACCCCATATGACCCCTTTTTTGGAGGAAAACAACAGAAAGCTATCATTCCCTCCGCGGTTTGGTGAACACAACCAGGAAATCTATGGTGAGCTCCTGGGATATTCACAGGAAGACCTGGAGTCGTTCAAGAAAGAAAAGATAATTTAATCATTGGAAAGGCTGCATATTTTGCTGGCTGCCTCTTCTACTGCCTGGATAATCTTTGCGTAGCCAGTACACCGACAAATGTTTCCCGAAAGAGCCCTTCTTACTTCCAGTTCAGAGGGATTGGAATGTTTTTGTAGAAAGGCTACTGCTGTCATAATCATTCCAGAAGTACAAAATCCGCACTGTACTGCGCCCTTTTCAATAAAGGCTTCCTGCAAGGGATGTAGTTTTCCTCCAGGACCCTCTAGGCCTTCTATGGTGGTTATCTCTTTGTCTTCGGCATCCACGGCCAACGTTAGGCAGGAGCTTACGGGCATTCCATCCAGAAGTACGGTACAGGCCCCGCATACTCCCATGTCACACGCCTTCTTTGTGCCTGTCAGACCCAGCTTGTTACGCAACACGTCAACCAGAAATTCGTCAGGTCGGACAAGTACCTCATAAATTTCGCCGTTAATGAGTAGATTAATGTGATGTAGTTTCATAGCCAGCCTCAACTCTTTTGGTTTGTAGCCCGTCTATAAGCCTCAGTAAAGACTCTCTCCATTAAAACCCCTGAAACCTCTTTTTTGTACTCCGCAGAATAGTGATAATCATCAATTGGATCTATGTTATGTTTCACTATCTCATTTATATTCCGTCTTATTTCCTCGTGGTCTTCTTTTCCTTGCAAAAATGCTTCCGCTTCTGGGAGTCGAATGCATTTGTTGCCCACTCCGCTCATTCCGATACGCGCTACTTTGATAGTCCTTAAATCATCTTCCAGAACGAGCAGTACGGCAATTCCTGGCATTGCCTTATCCATGGCTTTTCGAACCTCAAAACGAGTGTAATAGGCGCCACATCTGTCAGGCTGTACTGGCACGATAATTTCCGTAAGCATTTCGTCAGGGGGCAAAACAGTTTCAAAATAATCCTCAAAAAAATCCTCCAGGGCAATCTCCCGCTCTCCCCCCTTTCCCTCCGCTTTTACCCTGGCCCCCAATGCCAAGAGGGCAGGGGCAGCATCGGAAGTTGGATCTGCATAGGTTAAAGTTCCCCCCAACGTGGCCATATTTCGTATGCGATCTGTTGCAACATAGCCCAGAGCCTCTGACAGTAGTGGAATCTTTTCCGCAACCGCGGGTGCATCTTTTACCTCGTTATGGGTTGTTAAGGTCCCAATGGCTATATGTCCATTTTTCTGGGTCACGTATTTGAGGCCGGGGATCTTCTTGATATTCACGATCGCCCTAGGGACAAAAAGCTTTTCCTTTATAAGAAGGAGAAGCCCGCAGCCACCGGCCAGGATTCTGGTCTCTTCTTCAGAGGAAAGTATTTCAATGGTCTCTTGAACAGATCTTGTTTCATGGTATTCAAAGGATTTCATCTGCCCTCCTAACCTTTTGAAGATTTTCCTGTCTTAGATTCTTCTATCTGTTTCTTGATATTATCCCCAAATGCCGTCATAAGTTGTTTTGCCTTGCGCTTCACAATAGATAGGCCCAGAGTAGCCAGCTTTCCAGTGAGGGTCACCTCACTTTTATATCTTACTTCTGTTTGAGAATCTGAAACTTCTATAAGTTCCATGGTATTAACCTGTTTGATTCTGCTTGCTATCCTACTGTCTTTTCCTTCAAACAGAGAGGAGATGCGCTGGGGAGGATCTTTTTCCAGTACTCTTACGGCCAGATCAAATGTTGTTGAAAGGAAACCAACTTTCGTCTTTACCAGTACAGAGTAAGAGCCTCCTTCTGCATTTTCCTCCACCTTTATAACTCCCGGCATGCATTTGGAAACCTTCTCCGTATCCCAGAGAAAATCCCACACTTTTTCCCTTGGTGCCTCAACTAGAAATTTTCCCTCAAAAATCATCTGAAAACCCTTTTGGTATCAAAGTAGCTGGATTTGAAGTTACCCCCGCTGAAATACCATTTTTTCACTGCCTGCGTAGGTCTTCCTCAATTCCCTTTTCAAAACCTTGCCGGAAGGATTTCGTGGCAGGGCATCAGTAAAAATTACCTTTCGAGGTTTTTTATAGCTGGCCAAATGCTGTTTGCAGTACTCAACAACTTCTTGTTCGGAAAGGGCCTCTCCTTCTCTGGGTACCACTACGGCGCAGACTCCTTCTCCGAACTTTGGATCAGGGATTCCAATAACAGCGGCCTCCATAATCTTGGGATGCTTGTACAGGACAGACTCCACTTCCACTGAGGATATATTTTCGCCTCCACTTATTATTATGTCTTTCTTTCGATCCACCACATAAAGGCATCCATCATCATCCATTACGCCCAAATCTCCGGTGTACAACCATCCATCTTTTAATATATTTTGAGTCATTTCTGGATCATTGAGATACTCTTTCATGACCTGGTCACCCCTGACCACTATCTCTCCGATCTCACCTACCATGCATTCCTGGCCGGATTCATTCACCACCATAACATCAGTGTTCAAGAATGGCCTTCCTACAGAAGGAGCCTTGGAAATAGCCAGATCATCTTTGGCTACCGCCACGGTAGGGCCTGTAGCTTCTGTCAGTCCATAGGCATTATAAATCCGGCCTTGAGGTAAATGCTCCATCATCTCTTCTATGGTGGCCCTTGGGACGGGTTCCGATCCTGTAATGCAGGTGCGCCATGAACTCAGGTCATAGTTATGAAAGCCTGGCACAGAAAAGACCTGCCTGTACATTCCCGGTGTAATATAGAGATAAGTGCACCTTTCCCGCTCCACCACTTTCAGGAACAGTTCAGGGTCCCATGATTGTTGAGGAAAACATGTGGTGCAAGCCCCAGATATGGCATGTGCCAGATGATATCCAACGGCACCTATGTGATAAAAAGGAGTCACCACGAGGCAATTATCGCCATACCTGATATCCATATCCGCGGCCCATATGAGGCCTGCAGTAATCAGGTTTTGGTGGGTCAAAACAACGGCCTTGGGGAAGGCTGCTGTACCCGAGGTAAACAGTACAACTGCGGGATCCCTGTCATCTGCAGAAATATGGGGGACAGAGGCACTTGCCTTGGCCAGGAGCTCGGAATAGCTTATCACCCCATTGTGGGTACCTTCCCCCAGGCAGATGTAATGCTCAATTCCTTGCAGATCATCCTTGATGGGTTCTATCCTAGGGAGGAACTCTTCGCTGGTAATCAGAGCTTTGAGCTTGGCCACTGACTGGGCATACACGATTTCATCAGAAACCAAACGAAAATTGAGTGTTACCGCTACTGATCCCAATAAAAAATTGGCCCACAGGATTTCAGGATATTCAAAGCGGTTGTAAAGCAAGATTCCAACGTGGTCCCCTTTTCCCAATCCCAGTGCGGCCAGCCCATTGGCTAACCTGGAAGCCCTCTCTTTGAGCTGAAAAAAAGTTAGGCTTTTATCCCCGTATATAAACGCCTTGCGATTGGCGCTCCGTCTGGCTTCACGGATCAGGACTTCCCCCAGATGCATGATTGATCCTCCCTGTCCTATGGTTAATCTTTTTTCTGGCCTTGGTTTTCCTTTTGTTGCAGCGCTCGATATACCTTTTCAGGTGTTATGGGGAGTGAGTAGATCCTCACACCCACTGCGTCGTAAATGGCATTCGCTATGGCAGGGGCGAACGCAATTGCCGCACATTCACCCACACCCTTGGCTCCAAAGGGTCCCTCGGGGTCATTTGTTTCAACCATCTTGATATTAATAGGTGGTGCATCTAGGCTGGTAGGCAGGTGATAGTCAGCATAATTTGGATTGATAACCCTTCCCTCTTCTATTTGGGTTTCTTCGTAAAGGCCATATCCCATTGCCATCACCACGCCACCTTCAATCTGCCCCTCCAGTCCCACGGGATTGATTACCTTTCCAATATCATGGGCCACCGCAGCGCGGAGTATTTCAACACGTCCGGTCCTAGTGTCCACTTCAACCTCAACTGCCTGGCTGGCAAAGGTATAGGCAGCAGACACATTTCCGCGGGAGTCTTTAGGGCTCAGAAGGGTCGTGGGAGGGTCATAGAAACCTTTTCCAATTATCAGATCACCGCCGCTTCGGAAATGTATTTTCCTGACCACCTTGTCGTATGGCATCCCCTTTTCAGGTGAATCCTTCGGGTATATTATTCCATCCTTTGTCTCAAGCTCGTCAACGGATGTTCCAAAAATTTCCGCAGCAGCCTTAAGTAGTTGCGAACGCACATCCTGTGCTGCTTGCAATGCTGCTTTACCACATATGAATGTAGTTCTGCTGGCATGACATCCCACATCCCAGGGAGTGATATCAGTATCATTGTTTACAAGTGTTACCTTCTCGTAAGGGACACCTAGGACCTCGGCAACGATCTGGCACAGTGATGTGTCTGAGCCCTGCCCGATCTCTGAGGCTCCTGTGATTAAAATTACATTGCCAAAATCATCTATTTTCACTATAGCCCCGCACCCATCCGAGCGGTAGATCCTGGAACCTCCGCCAACATGCCACATTCCTGCCAGTCCAATTCCTCTTACTTTATTCGGACCAGATTGAGTTTTCTTACCTCTCTTTTCCTTCCACCCGATATCTTTGGAGGCGGCCTCAAGGCACTCAATGTATCCACAACTGGTAATGGCAATACCCTGATGGGTCGTCTCATTTGGTGTATTGCTATTCTTCTTCCTGAACTCCACTGGATCCATTCCTATTGCTTCGGCCAGCATATCCATTTGAGATTCAAGGGCAAAATGGGCCTGGGGATTTCCGTAACCTCTCATGGAGCCACAGATGGGCATGTTGGTGTACACGGGAACACAGCGGAAAGAGATGTGTGGAACCTTATAGAATGAACCAAAGGTCTGCACCATGGTCCATGATGACAGAGGTCCCCATGAAACATAAGCCCCGGCATTCATGATAATGTCAACTTTTCTTGCTTTCAAAAGTCCATCCTTGGTAACCCCTTGCTTAAGAGTAATTTTCGCAGCCTGTCTCTTACAGGCCACTGTGAATTCTTCTTCCCTGGTAAAAACTATCTTAACGGGCCGCCTCGCTTTTTTAGCCAAGAGCACGGTTATAACTTCAAAGGGATAAACATCCAGGGCTTTTCCAAATGCCCCGCCTATGACGGGCTGGACAATTCTTATGTCTTTGCCGCTCATTCCCAGGATTTGAGCCATATCTCGCTGCATTATGAAGGGAACCTGGGTGGGAGACCAGATGGTAAGCCTTCCAAATGCATCAAAGGCTGCAGTACAATTGTAGGTACCCATGGTACAATGCTGGATATGCTGGAGTTCGTACGTTTCCTCCAGAACTACGTCTGACTCAGCGAATCCCTCCTCCACGTCTCCTTTCACATATGTTCGTATGATCTCATCTATCCTGTTGGACTCCCTGCCTTCGTGTAGAATGGGTGCGTCAGGCCTGAGTGCATCTTCAGGTGTGAAAACGGGATCCAGTTCTTCGTATTCAACTTCGATCAGGTCAATGGCTTCTTCGGCCGCCTCTTCAGATTCTGCAGCTACTGCCGCTATTTCGTCCCCAGTCCACCTCACAACGTCCTTCTTCAAAGGATAATTATCCCTGAGAAAGCCCAAGCGTATCTCTGGTATATCGTATCCCGTCAAAATTACCCGGACACCTGGCACCCTTTTGGCCTTGGAAGTATCAATGCTTAGGATCCTGGCATAGGGATACATGCTGTAGAGTATCTTTCCGTAGAGCATCCTGGGAAGTACTAGGTCCTGTCCATAGATAGCCCTGCCGGTAACCTTTTCCAACCCGTCTTTTTTTATTAATCTCTTCCCAATGCATTCAGATGAACTCATAAGATACCTCGCCTCTTTCATCTCTTTTTATTTTGAAAAAATTTTTATACTGGCCTTTTATTCGGTTTGAATACTAAGAGTTACTTACCTATTTTTTATTTATATTGTTTTTTATATACGCAACAATCTCCTTTGAACGGGTCCCGGGCAGGAACACTTCATCTACTCCTTCTCTTTTGAGCTTTTCTATGTCCCGTTTTGGTAAGATTCCTCCCACGAGAACCATTATATCTTCTTTACCTGACTCCTTGAGCCCTTTGATTACCTTGGGCAAGAGAACCATATGATCACCGGCAAGGAAACTCAGGCCCAAGACGTCAACGTCCTCTTGCACCACCGCATTCACTACTTGTTCCACCGATTGTCTGATACCCGTGTAAACAACTTCCATACCGGAATCCCGCAATGTCCGGGCAACAAGTTTGGCGCCCCGTTCATGGCCATCTAGTCCCACCTTGGCTATAAGCACCCGGATTCTTCTCTGTCCCATCTTGCCTTATCCAGTTTCTCTCATATGTAAGTGGTGGCCTGAAACTCTCCCCACTTTTCCCTCATAACACCACAAATCTCTCCGAGACTGGCATAGACTTTCACGGCCTCTATCACAAAGGGCATAAGGTTTTCGCCACGGTCAATAGCCTTTTCCAGATCTTTAAGGGCTTCTTTCACTTCCCTGTTGTTTCTTTCTGTCTTTACCTCGGCAAGTCTTTCTTTTTGAGCCTTTTCCACGGCAGGGTCGAACTGAAAAATGTCCTGATCCTCAACCTCTTCATCTTCCGGTGATTGGAATTTGTTCAGGCCTACGATTATCTTTTCTCCACTTTCAATTTCTCTCTGAAACTTGATGCTGGACTCCTGAATCTCCTTAAACACAAACCCGTTTTCAATGGCCTTCAACATGCCTCCCATCTCATCTATCTTCTCAAGATATTCACTCGCTTTGGCCTCAATCTGGTTTGTCAGGGACTCTACATAATAGGACCCTGCCAGAGGATCTACTGTATTACACAGTCCATTTTCAAAACCAAGGATCTGCTGGGTTCTGAGGGCAAGTGTGGCAGATGCTTCGGTGGGGATTGCATACCCTTCATCCCAACAGGCCGTGTGAATGGCCTGATGTCCCCCTAATATACCCATGAGGGCATGCATTGTGATGCGCACCACATTGTTGAGCGCTTGTTGGGAGACCAGAGTGGATCCACAAGAGCCACTGTATGTTCTGAAAAGATAACTTTTGGGATTTTTGGCCTTAAACCGATCTCTCATGATCTTGGCGAATAACCGCCTGGCAGCCCTGTACTTGGCAACCTCTTCAAAAAGATCTCTGTGGCATCCCAGGCTGTAAGAGAGCCTCGGGGCGAATTCATCCACATCCAGTCCCCTCTCAATGGCCTTTTCTATGTAAACAATGGCATCGGCCAGAGTGAAAGCCAGTTCCTGGATGGCATTGGCCCCTGCTTCCCTGAAATGGTACCCGGTAATGCTGAGGGTATTCCACTTAGGGACATGTTTATAACAGTATTCAATGATATCCATGGTGAGTTTGAGGCTTGGTTCTGGAGGAAATATATAGGTTCCCCTGGCAATGAATTCCTTGAGGATGTCGTTCTGGGTTGTTCCTCTGAGTTTTTCTTGGTCAACGCCCTGCTTTTTCCCCACCACTGTGTACATGGCCAGCAAAACAATAGCTGGGGCGTTAATGGTCATGGACGTGGATACCTTGTCCAGGGGTATATCCTTGAATATGATCTCCATATCGGCAAGGGTGTCCACAGCCACGCCAACACGGCCAACAGCACCCTCTGCCATAGGATGGTCTGAATCATAACCAATCTGCGTGGGGAGGTCGAATGCTACTGAAAGGCCAGGCATTCCCTGCTGCAAAAGATAATGAAACCTCTTGTTTGTATTTTCCGCGGTTCCGAATCCTGCATAGTTTCGCATTGTCCAGAGGCGACCCCGGTACATGGTGGGATAGACGCCCCTGGTATACGGGAATTGTCCTGGAAACCCAATGTCACGATTGTAATCAAGATCCTGGAGGTCGAGAGGTGTATAAAGGCGCTTTACGGGAATCCCGCTCTCAGTAAAAAAGGCCTCCTGTCTTTCAGGCGACTTTTCCAATGAATCTTTGAGGGTGGTTTCCTTCCATTTACGAATTCCCTCCTCAACTTTATCCAGGTCCATATTGATTTCTCCACATAAATATCTAGGAAATTTAAAGTGTTACAGCCTCTTCTTCCACTGAAAGGCAGTTTAAGCAGGTATCCCTGGCCCTCCTCACATGGGCACGTATAATATCTACACTCTTGAGCACATCCTTCTTCTTCATCTTGTCAACCAGGTCCCGATGTTCCTCCACAGCCTGGGACATCCTGCCGGGGTTACAATTATCCAGCCTAAATCTCAGGTTTACGTGCTCCAAATTTGTTCTCAGCATCTTTTCCAAAACCTTGTTCTTGGTCATGGCGGCTATCTGAATGTGGAATTCAGCATCTACCAAGAACTTCTTGCGGGTATATCTGTCAGGCATATATTCCGCATGATTCCGAAGCTTCTCCTCCAGGATTTTCATATCTTCGGGCTCTGAGCGTTCTATAGCCTTTTCAACTGCGTAGGCCTCTAGGGCTTCCCTTACCCCGAACAGATCCCAGAGCTCCTGTAGATTAAGGGGCTTAACCTGGAATCCCCTGAAGGCCTCAGACACAAGAAATCCTTCTTGCTCAAGTCTTGTAAGTGCATTGATAATGGGAGTCCTGGACATGTTAAAAAGCTTACACAAATCGCTATAGACTAGCTTTTGCCCGGGAATAACTTTTTGGTTAAAAATCATCTGTTTTATTTTCTGGTAGGCCTCCTCGATAAGTGTTTTAGCGACCTTTTCTTCCTCCATCTTCCCTCTCCTTTAATTTTACTTTTAATTCAATAATTAATTTTTGTCAATACAAAAACTCTTTTTTCTTTAAACAAAAAATCACCCTCATTTTTATGCTTGAAGTTAACTATCTGAAATAGCGGCATTTATCATAATTTACCACATTTGTTCTTGACATATAACATGCCTTTAATATAATCACTATGAATTCAAAATTTAATTCAATTTCTGCGCCATAGCATTTTTGAAAACATTTATCCAGTATCCCGCTGGGCTTTAATGGACTGTTACACCAAAAACCCTCATCTTGACGCGAAAAATTAGGTATTTATACCTTAGCAACACAGTGAAACACAAGCCTTGTCAAACAGAATGAAATCAAGGCAACAATTCAGGGTATAACCCTTACAATTTATGCCGGGAAGGTCCTCAGAGATGACATCAATGGAAGAAAAACTTCAGGAATTGCGAACGCACCGGGCGCGTTTACAGTTAGGTGGAGGGGATACAAAAATAAAGGCCCAGCACAGTAAGGGGAAACTGACTGCCAGAGAACGACTGGAATTGCTTCTGGATCCAGGTACCTTCGTAGAACTGGGCCTTTTCGCAAAACATCGATGTACACGCCTTGGGATGGAGAAAAAGGAACTCCCTGCAGATGGTGTAATAACAGGATTTGGTGAAATTAACGGAAGGACAGTATGTGTGTATGCGCAGGACTTCACAGTTATGGGAGGTTCTGTGGGTCCTGTTCATCAAAAAAAAATGGCCGATACCGCAGCCATGGCATATGAGGTCGGTGTTCCTCTGGTTGGCCTTTATGACTCAGCAGGGGCAAGGCTGCAGGAAGGCTCTGAAAACATAACCTTTGCGAGGCTGTTTTATCAGAATGCCAGATGTTCTGGGGTGATCCCTCAGATCGCTGGCATACTGGGCCCATCTGCAGGAGGCTCTGTATATTCTCCCGCACTGATGGATTTCATTATTATGACAAAAAAGACCAGCTTTATGTTCATTACCGGCCCTACAGCCATAAAGGCAGTAACGGGTATCAAAACCGATCACGATGAACTTGGAGGTTCCACCACCCATGCTACCAAGAGCGGTGTTGCCGACTTACAAGCAGAGAATGACAATGACTGCATCGAAAAAATAAAACAAATACTATCTTACTTGCCCCAGAATAGTTTCGAACGCCCTCCGCGGAGATCTTCCGGTGATGATCCCACCCGACGCTGCCCTGCGCTGGAACATATAGTGCCTGCTGCCAGAAAAAAGGTCTACGACGTGAAGCTCGTGATAAAGGAGATTGTGGATAAGGACTCGTTTTTTGAGATTAAACCCGATTATGCAAAGAATATGGTGGTGGGCTTTGCCAGGATGAACGGTGAAACCATTGGCATAATTGCAAACCAGCCAATGGTTCTTGGGGGAACCATAGATATTGACGCGTCGGACAAGGCATCTCGGTTTATTCGTTTTTTGGATGCTTTTAACATTCCCATTGTTACCCTGATGGATACCCCAGCGTTTCTTCCCGGGATAAATCAGGAGCATGGGGGAATCATTCGGCACGGCGCAAAAATGCTTTATGCATATTCCGAAGCCACCACACCCATGGTCACCATAATACTCAGGAAGGCATATGGGGGGGGATGGTCTGCCATGGGCCCCAAAGAACTTGGGGTGGATTTTGTTTTCGCATGGCCAACTGCAGAATGCGCCTCCATGGGACCGGAAGGAGCGGCTGAAATTATATGGGCCAAAGAAATTGCTAGTTCCCCGGATCCTGATGAAGCCCGGAAGAAATTCATAGAAGAATACGAAAGGGATTTCGCAAATCCATATCTGGCTGCTGCGCTCCGTGTAGTGGATGACATTATCGAACCAGCAGACACGAGGATACGGATTATTCAATCGTTAAAACTGCTGCAGGATAAAAAACCACGGCCTACCCGCCGCAAGCATGGAATTATGCCGGTGTGAGTTGAGGATATGCAATCGGTCCCTTTTACTTTTAAAGTAATACAAAATGTATATCAAGGAGCGTGCCCATGAACCATAAGAGAGACGTTGTGATAGTTAGTGCAGTCAGAACCCCCTTTGGTCGATTTGACGGAGTGATCCGAGGGATTCCAAGTATCGATTTGGGAATAATGGTGGTCAAAGAAGTACTGACAAGGATCAACCTTCCTCCTGATCAGGTTAATGAACTATATTATGGAACCTGCATTCCAGCTGAATATGCGCCTTACCTAAACGTACCAGCAAGGCAGATAACCTTGTTGGCCGGATTTCCAGCGGACAGTATCTCCCTCACGTTGGATAGGGCATGTTGTTCTTCCATGACCGCTTTGCGTCTGGGCTATAGGGCCATTCGTTCTGGAGAAGCTGATATAGTGGTGGCCTGCGGAGCAGAGAACATGGGCAATGCCTGTCACCTGGTTGAGGCAAAATATGCCAGATGGGGTACACGCCTTGGGCATATACAGATGGAAGACATACTTTTTGAGTTGGGCTATGGCAAAAAAGGTTTTAATGCCGTTGCGCTTGATGCGGGAGAGGTGGCCTTGGAATATGGAGTTACCAGAGAACATCAAGATCGCTGGGCACTGGGAAGCCAGGAACGCTGGGCGAGTGCCTATGAGAGTGGCAAGTTCGAGGTGGGGCAGGAAATCATGTCGATCCAGGTGCCCCAACGCAAAGGAGAGCCCATAATCTTTGATAAGGACGAGCATCCCAGAAAGACCTCAATGGAAAAGCTTGCCAAACTGAAGACTATTTACGGAAGCCCCACCGTGACAGCTGGTAATGCTCCTGGAATGAATGCAGGCGGTGCCGCCATAGTGATTATGAGCCGTGAAAAGGCTGAAGAACTGGGATTGGAGATCCTGGCAACTATTGAGGCCATGGAATGGGCGGCCGGCGAACCTAGATACATGGCCACCCTGCCTGCCATAGCCATTGAAAGACTGCTGAAACGGATTGGTAGGAATATCGAAAATATAGACCTCATAGAAATAAACGAGGCCTTTGCTGCTGTGACCCTTGTATCTCTCAAGATACTCGCTGGCATGGATGAAAACAAATGGGAGAGGCTTCAGGAAAAGACAAACGTAAATGGAGGTGCCATAGCCATAGGCCATCCTGTGGGTGCCAGCGGGGCTCGGATTACCATGACCCTCATGTACGAATTGAGACGCCGTGGGGGAGGAACCGGAGTGGCGGCCATTTGTGGGGGGTTGGGCCAGGGAGAAGCCTTGGTTCTCAAAGTATAGTGTGAGAAGGAGCAAACATCATGGCTGATAAATCTAAACAAGGATTGAGCTTGCCTTCTTACAGACTCAGGATTGAAAGGGTAAAAATCAAAGAGTTTGTAGAGGCCATAGGAGATCCCAACCCTATATATGTGGACCCTGAGGCTGCAATTTCCCAAGGATATCGCGACACGCCTTGTCCTCCAACATTTGCAACCATGGCCTTCCAGGAATTTACTGGTGCGTATTTTAAGGCATTTGAGGAACTGGGAATCCCCCTTGAAAAAGTGCTTCACGGGGAAGAAGAGTATGAATATCTGGCTGAAATATATCCGGGAGATACATTGAATTGTACCATGACCTTCGAGTCCATTGTGGAAAAAACCACGAAGTCAGGAAAGATGGACCTGATTACACTTCACACCACGTTTAACAATCAAAATGGTCAGGAGGTAATAAGGGCCAGATCATTGATAATAGAAAGGAAGTAGGAGGTAATAATACTTGGACGGGTATGCTCACATAGACTTTAGTACCTTGGACATTGGAGACTCCTTGCCCCCCCTGAAAAAGCCCCCGATAACCAAAGTCCAGCTTGTCCGTTATGCTGGAGCGTCAGGGGATTTTAATCCCATTCACACAGATGACGAAATGGCCCGCAGGGCTGGGCTTAAGGGGGTTATTGCGCAGGGATTGCTCATAATGGGATTCGCAGGGCAGGCTATTACCCAGTGGATTCCCAAAAAACACCTCAAACGTTTTAAGGTTAGATTTACCGATGTTACATATCCAGGGGACATAATTACTGTGAAAGCCAATATTGTTAAAAAAGTAAGGACAGAGAATGAAATTCAAATTGTGTGCGAAATAAAAGCAGAAAACCAGGATGCACAACTGAAGCTAGCAGGAGAGTTTGAAGCATCTTTGCCAATATAGAGAGGAGGGCCAATATGAAACTTAAGGATAAGGTGGCTATTGTGACCGGTGCTGCGCGGGGTATTGGAGAGGCCATTGCTTACCGTTTCATTGAAGAGGGTGCCAGGGTAACCCTGTGCGATATTGACGAACAGGCTTTGAAAAACGTGGACTTAAAGGTTAAGGAGATGGGTGGAGAGTGCCTTCTGGCCGTGGGAAATATCGTAGACAGAAATTTTGTGCAATCAATGGTTGATAATACCATTAAAACCTTTGGCGACCTCGACATAATGGTAAACAATGCTGCCATCACCCGAGATGCCATACTTCACAAAATGAGCGGGCAACAATGGAATGAAGTGATTGACGTAAACTTGACGGGCACATTTAATTGCTTGCAAGCCGCTGCCATATACATGAGGGGAAAGGGAAAGGGAACTATCATCAATGTCTCCTCCACATCCAGGTTTGGCAACCCCGGCCAGCTCAACTATTCTGCATCCAAAGGCGGTGTAGTGGCAATGACCCGAACTGCTGCCAAGGAGTTGGCCAGAAAGAATGTCACCTGCAATTGCATCTCGCCTGGGACAATCTGGACGGACATGCTGAAGGCTGTTCCAGAGCAAGCCCTGGAGAGGCTGAGGTCTGGGATCCCACTTGGCAGGTTCGGGGACCCCAAAGAAGTAGCGCATCTGGCAGTCTTCCTTGCCTCTGATGAAGCGTCTTATATCACGGGCCAGACAATAAACTGTGATGGTGGCTCGTTCATGATCTGAAATCAGGATTTACTTTGGAGACGGAAGAATGCCTGTAGAAATAGATTTAACTGGAAAGGTAGCCGTTATAACCGGGGCCGGCAGAGGGATCGGCAGATCAATAGCCATCACATTGGCTAGAGCAGGGGCAAAGGTAGTTCTGAACTCGAGAACAGCATCCCAGCTTGAAGAGACTGCCAGGGAGGTCAGGTCGATTGGTGGGCAAGCCCTTTGCTTTCCGGCAGATGTGACTCAACGGGAAAAGGTTGAAAAACTCATGCATACGGCAGTGACCAAGTTCGGCGGTTTACATATCCTTGTTAATAATGCGGCGACCATGGCACCAAAACCCTTGCTCGAGCAAACCGAGCAAGAGTGGGATAGGGTCATGGATGTAAATCTGAAATCAGTGTTTCTTTGTACCCAGGCTGCTGGCCGGTACATGGTTCAACAGAAATATGGAAAAATTATCAACATGGCCTCTACCGGGGGGGAAATAGCCAGTCCCATGAATGCTTCGTATCATGCCAGCAAGGCAGGTGTCATTCTTTTCACCAAATCGGTAGCTGTTGAGTGGATCCGACATAATATCAATGTTAATGCAGTAGGTCCTGGATTCGTAGATACAGGCCTGGTGGATCAATTCATACAAAAAGGAAGCAGAGAAACAAGCCTCAAGTCAATTCCCATCAAGCGCTTTGCAGAGCCTGAAGAGATAGCAAATATTGTGCTTTTTTTGGCCTCTGACCTTGCCTCTTACATGGTGGGTGAACACGTAATAATTGATGGTGGCCTTACAATTCCGTGAGTATTCCTGGCCACGTAATGACCAATCGAAATTCTCTTTGCGAAGGAACGCCATGGATTTTCATTACACAGAAGAAGAAAAGGCCTTCAAAGAAAAATTCGACTCTTGGCTGATGTCAAATGCTCCTGAAGGTTATCTGGGGAATATGGATTACGAGCCACCGGAAGACTGGGAGCAGATGGCCGCAGAATATAGAAAGTTCCAAAGGTCTTTGTTCAATGCAGGGTATGCCGGAATCAACTTTCCAAAGGCCTATGGCGGAGCTGAGGGCACGGTTATGGAAAACATAATAGTATCTGAAGCCACAGGCCCCATATATTTTCATACAATGGGCGGCCTTCACGTGATATCCCTTGGTCTGGCGGCCCCCACCATCCTTGCCTGGGGTTCAGAAGAGCAAAAGCAAACATTTTTACCACCCACCCTCAGCGGAGAAATTATCTGGTGCCAGGGCTTTTCCGAACCAAATGCCGGATCTGACCTTGCTAACCTCAACACCCGGGCTACCAGAATTGGCAATGAATATGTAATCGAGGGCCAAAAGGTCTGGAGTAGTTTTGCCCATATTGCCGACTGGTGCATACTGGTTGTAAGGACTGACCCAAACGTTCCAAAACACAAAGGATTAAGTTACTTCCTGGTGGACATGAAATTGCCGGGAATTGAGGTGAACCCCATCAAGAATATTGCGGGAGATCCTGAATTTAATGAGATATTCTTCGAGGAAGTGCGAATCCCAGAAGACATGAGAGTGGGTCAGGAGGGCGATGGATGGAAAGTGGCGCTCACCACCCTTGGTCATGAGAGATACGTGGGGGAGGTTGCCCTTGCATCAACTTTCCTCAGGGAGTACGAGGAGCTAGTTGAACTGGCCAGGACTGTAAAACTAAATGGCGCACCTGCTTCAAAGGATCCCTTAATTCGACAAAGACTGGCCCAAATCTTTGTTGAGTTAATGGTAATGCGTTACAACGGCTACCGTAATATGTCCAAACTGGCAAAAGGGGAAATGCCCGGTCCCGAGGGATCAATAGGAAAACTTTTCTGGAGCGAATTACACCAGAGGCTGACTGAAGTGGCGGTGGACCTTATAGGCCCTTACCATCAATTAAATGACCCAATTTATCGCCCATATCATAGTACAAGATGGATCCAGAGGTTTTTACGCGCAAAAGGGAATACCATTGAACAGGGCACATCAGAAATTCAGAAGAATATTATTGGTGAGCGAGTACTGGGCCTGCCCAAGGATGCCGCCAGAGCCAAGAAGAAGTCATAGGAGAAACAAATATGGATTTCAGTTTCACAGAGGAACAAGAGATTCTGCGTGATACAGCAAAAAGATTTATTCAGAATGAATGTGGGACTGAGTTTGTCAAGCAGCTTGTGGATGGTAATAGGGAATTTACGGATGAAATATGGCAAAAGATGGTTGAACTGGGCTGGACCTCCATTCTTATTCCTGAAGAATATGACGGCCTGGGCCTGAGCTTTGTGGATCTGAGTGTTATCCTTGAAGAAATGGGTAAAGGTCCTCTCCCAGGACCTTTTACAAGCAGTGTGGTATTGGCGGGAGAAACCATTCGATTAGCAGAAAATCCTCAAAAAGCACAGCACTATCTTTCCAGACTTGGAGCAGGCGAAATAAGGGGTACGCTAGCGTGGGCTGAGGAGGGAGATCTTAATATGTGGGATAACATAAACCTCTCAGCTCGCGTACAAGGTGACGCCTTCATCCTTGATGGAAGAAAGGTCTTTGTGCCACATGCAGATCAGGCCGATTTTGTTGTGTGTGTGGCATTATGTGAGGGTGAAACCGCCTTATTTGTGGTGGATATCCCTTGTCCTGGCCTCAAGATCAATAAGATAGACACCCTTGACAGGACCACATCACTCTGTCTTTTGGATTTTGGAAGCACCCTCATCCCTAGAGATGCCCTTCTTGCCAAAGGGAAAAGCGCTGAAACTGTACTCGGTAGTGTTCTTAATAGAATCAACGTGGCTTACGCCCTGGACATGGTGGGAGGAGGGCAAAAGGTCCTGGATATTGGTGTTGAATACGCCAAGACCAGGATACAGTTTGGCCAGCCCATAGGCGCCTTCCAGGCCATAAAGCACAAGGCAGCCGAACTACTCATGGAAATAGAAGGCGCCCGATCCATTGTCTATTATGCTGCATGGGCACAGGATCAGGAAGGAACAGAAAGTACCGTGAGTGCTTCAGCAGCCAAAGTATTCTGCACTGAGATGTATCGAAACGTCACAAAAGAAGTGTTGCAGATCTTGGGAGGAATAGGCTTCTCGTGGGAGCATGAGCTCCATATTTTTCTTAAGAGGGCCAAGTGTCTCGGGACGCTCTTCGGCGACGTCTCATTTCATAGGGAAAAATTGGCGGTAGCCTTAAATTATTAGGCAAAAATATGGGGCTTACAATGATAAACCCCCCAGATACCCTAGAGTCCTTATGTTCCAAACTAACCTGCTTTTGCTAACAATAGTGTGCTCTTCTTCCGCAATGGGTGAAGGGGCGGGTTCACCAACAACCTTTGTTCCAGCACCAAAACATTGCGGACCCAGCCTGAACCAGGTCCCGCATTTTTCCCTGGAGGCCTGAGACCGGACAGGAATCGGGTTCATATGCCGGCGAAAGAATCTATTCCCATCCCGGGGGCATTGTTTCTGCGATTAAATGAGAAATGGAGTTATCCCCTATCCTTTGGTGAGCCCTTTTGTCAAA
>JAFDHO010000203.1 GCA_019308745.1 Deltaproteobacteria bacterium | reverse complement strand
CAGGGTGGTCAGGGTAGAGGGAGACCCTGAAAACCCCATTAACCGGGGCAGGCTTTGCCCCAAGGGTGCGGCCTCCCTGAAGGTCCTTTACCACCCTGATAGGTTGAAGGTCCCTTTGAAGAAAGCGGGTAGAAGAGGGGAAGGCAAATGGCAAGAGATCTCCTGGAGCGAGGCCCTCGACTTGACAGCCAATGGTTTACTTGAGGCGCGGGAAAGATATGGACCTGAGTCTATTGCAATGGTCCATGGCTATGCGAAAGGCCTCCAGGACAGCTTCTTGGCCAGACTCGCCAATGCCCTGGGAACCCCCAACGTGGCAACCATGGGTCAGGTTTGTCATGTGCCTCGTCTTGAAGCCTCAAAGACGACATTCGGCTTCTTTCCGGTCCATGATTTCGAGGGCCTGCCCAAGTGTATCCTGGTCTGGGGATTCAATCCGGAGAACACCGCCTTCCATATCTATAACAAGATCCTGGATGCCCATGAAAAGGGGTGTAAGCTCATGGTGGTGGATCCGAGGAGGTCGAAGCTCGTCCAAAGAGCCGATTTATGGATGAGGGTGAGGCCGGGCTCGGATCTGGCTCTTGCCCTGGGGATGTTGAATGTGATCATCAGTGAGAATCTATTTGATCGGGGTTTTGTGGAGGAATGGACAATAGGCTTTGACAGGTTAAAGGGCCATGTCCAGCAATATCCGCCGGAAGAGGTGGAAGAGCTTACCTGGATCGACAGGGAGACCATTGTCCGGGCAGCGCGGCTGTATGCAACAAGCAAACCTGCCTGCATCGCCTGGGGCAACGCCCTCGACCACAATGTAAACAGCTTTCAGACAGGCCGTGCCCTTTCCATCCTGATGGCCGTGACAGGGAATCTCGAAATCCCCGGAGGGGAGATCAGACCCCCGGACCTCCCTGTCATCAGGCGGCGGTCACCAAAATTGGAGGCCTGGGACAGCCTGCCCCACTCGATGATGGAAAGGAGGGTCGACTCGGGGCACAACCTGTTGCCCTCTTTCAGGTATATTCTCCCCCAGAACCTGATTAAGGCAATCCTCAAGGGAGAGCCCTACCCGATCCGAGCCGCCTATGTCCAGGGGTGTAATCCCTTGCTGACCTATAGTAATTCCCAGGAGACCTTTCGGGCCCTGGAAGGCCTTGATTTCCTGGCAGTGGCAGACCTGTTTATGACGCCGACCGCTTGCCTTGCAGACCTTGTGTTGCCGGTAGCCTCCTACCTGGAGGTCGACAGCATCATTTCAACACCTGCCAGTTTTGCCCTCCGGGTACAACAGAAAGTGACCAGAATAGGGGAATGTCGCTCCGACTATGAGATCCTCAAAGACCTTGCCGACAGGATGGGTTTGGAAGACCATTTCTGGGCCAATGAAGAGAGGTGCCTGGATTCTCTGCTGGAACCGGCCGGGATGAGCTTCAGGGAGTTCCGGGAAAAGGGGATCATGCAGGGCGGAAAGAGGTACCGCGTCTATAAAGAAAGGAATTTCGATACTCCTTCAGGGAAAGTGGAATTGTATTCCGCCCGGCTCGAGGAATGGGGATTTGATCCCCTGCCCGGGTATCGAGAGATAGCGGAAACGCCCTTCAGCGATCCCGGTATTTCTTCGGAATACCCTTTTCTGCTCACAAGCTGGAAGGTCTCTCCCTTCCAACACTCTGGAGGGAGGCAGATAGACTCCTTGAGGAAGACCCATCGCGAGCCCCTTGTCCACGTCCATCCCGGCGCGGCGAGGGAGCTTGGAATAGAAGAGGGTGACTGGATTGTCGTTGAAACGAAGCGGGGAAAAATAAGGCAAAAGGCTACACTTTCCGAGATTCTTGACCCCAGGGTAATCGGTGTGGATTACGGGTGGTGGTTTCCGGAAAAGGGCCCTGAAAGCCTTTACGGCTGGGGAGAATCAAACATCAATGTCCTCACGGACAACAGGCCGCCCTTCAGTCCCGAGATGGGTTCTCCGAATCTAAGGGGCATTTCCTGCAGGATCACCAAAGAGGGGAATAAAGGCCAGACTCTTACGCCACAGGAGTAACGCATCAGCCAAACGAGCCGGCCCCACATTCACTTCACGCCCCATGGCCTGTGACCAGTTTTCCCTTGACCCATATGGCGAACTTATCTATAGTCGTCCTGCAAAAGGCGAATGTCCCACGTCTCGGTCACTTGGTACTTTTCAAATCTCATAGCGTATTGACGGCGATGTCGGGGGGTCTTCCACCCCGACGTAGCGTTTCCCCTCGCAGGGGATTAACCCATTCAACCAAAGCAAAGGAGGTTGAGGATGAAGCAGATGAGATATGTGTCCGTGACGGCGTTTCTGGTTATCGGCCTGCTGTGGTCCTTCGGTCTTTTCGGTTGTGCCGGCAAGGGGGCAGCGCCGGTAGATACCCAGTGTAACGCCAAGATTGAGTGGCAGGTGGTCAAGGAAGTCCATCTCACGAGGTTTGATTGTGCCGTGGGCAAACATGGTGGCCAGCCTTCGCTGATTTTCACGGTAGGTCTCAAGAACCCCACCAAAAATCCCCTCCGCTACCGTGTCAACATCTTCCTGGAAGACATGGACAAGGCTGCCGGGCACTTGGTCCCTCGCAAGGGTAAACCCCCGGTGGTAAAGCCCGGCCAGGAAGCTACCGTCAAGATTCCATTCATCGGTCTGGGCCGGGAATCAAAGAAAATACTGGTGGTAGTTAAGACGGTGGGAAGTTGAAGCCCGCATAAAATGATCAATTCCTAGAAACCAAGGAGGAAATGGCGATGAAAAAGGCAGGCATGAACATTGCGCTTTTGGCTATAGTGACGCTTTGCTCCGTGGCTCTCATGGCCTCATCAGCCCTGGCTCGCACGCAGTTCGTCTCGATCGGCACGGGGGGCACCGGCGGAATCTACTATCCCTATGGCGGCGGTGTGGCCGAAATCTGGTCCAAGTACGTTCCCGGGGTCAAGGCAGTGGCCGAAGTGACCGGGGCTAGCGTGGAAAATGTCAAGCTGGCCCACAAGGGGGAAACCGTAGTGGGTGAGGTCATGGGCGATGTGGCCGAGGCGGGCTTCAAGGGCACCGGCAAGTTCAAGGGGAAGAAACACAATATCCTTTCCATGGCCATTATGTACCCCAACCTGTTGCAGGTTGTCACCCTGAAGAAGAGCGGCATCACCAACATTGAACAGGTCAAGGGGAGGCATATAAGCACTGGCAGCCCGGGCAGCGGCACCAACTTCATGGCCGAAAACGTCTTCAAGGCCCTGGGGATTCCTTTGGACTCTTACAAGGACAGCCGGCTCTCCTTCACCGAGAGCGCCAACGCGCTGCGGGACGGCACCATCGAAGTGGGCATCTGGTCCGTGGGTCCCGGTACCAGCTCCATCCTGGATCTCGCCACGACCCACGATATCCATATTATCGCCTTTACGCCGGAGCAGGTGAAGAAGATACTGGCTTATAACAGCAACTACTCGGCCGTGGAGCTAGCCGGCGGGGTATACCGGGGAGTGGACCGGCCCGTTCCCACCATCGGAGTCTGGAACGTGATGATTTGCCAGCGGTCATTGTCCGCTGACCTGGTCTACAAACTGGTCAAGGCCCTCTACGACCACAACGATTATCTGCGCAAGATCCATCCCTCGGCAGCCTACACAACGCCGGAAAACGCGGTGAAATACTCTCCAATCCCCCTCCACCCGGGCACCATCAAGTACCTGAAAGAAAAGGGTATCCAGGTGCCCGCCAGGTTGACACCCTGAGGGGGCGGGGATGGCCCGGGCCGGACGGGCGTCATTTCTGGCGGCAGCCGGCCTGGGCCTTGTTCTTCTGCTTGTCGGTTTGCTTTTCCCAGGAGGGTTGGAGCTGAGGGTAACCCCGGTAAAAGGGGGGGAGCCGGTTCTGGTCATGCCCATGGAAGCCGGGGAGCGCTTTACCCTTCATTATTACCATTCGGTTGAAAATGCTCCTATCTGGGAAGTGCACAGCCTGGATAGAAAGGGGCGTATCTACATCGAAGAAGAACGTTACCTCAAGTTCGGCGCAGGGATGGGGCGCATGCCGGGTGTGGGGCGCATGGTCCAAAGAGGGCCTTACGAGGTCATTGAGAACATGCACATGCCCACCGGAAATTTCATTCTGCGGGTGGGCAGCCCCGGTGTGGATCATACGGTCATATGGAGAGGCCGCCGCAAAAACCTGTCGGAGGTGGCGCCCCACGTAGCCCTTAGGTTTGAAGCGCAGCCGGTCAGTCTGTTATATCGCTTGTGGCGACTGCTTTTCCCCCATCCCGCGACCCCCGGAGCCAGGAGCAATTGATGTCCGAAACAGACCTCTCCGGACCCTCAGTACTACCCTCTCAGGCTTCCGAAGCCGATAAGACATCAGCGGCCGACCAGAACCAATCATTAGTGGCGGCCACGGGCCGAATCGTGATGGTACTGGCCGTGGGACTCAGCCTCTTTCAGCTTTACACCGCCGGCATCGCCGCCTTGACCGCCTTGGTTCAACGCTCGGTTCACCTGGCCGCCATCCTGTCCTTGACCTTCCTGTTGCGGCCCCCATTCAGGGGTGCCCGCAAAGACCGGATTAATCTCTGGGTGGTGCTGGACTGGGCGCTGGTTGTGGTGACGCTTTACTGTACCTACTACATCATCCACAACCTCACGGCCATCTTCGAGCGCCAGGGAGACTGGTTGACAAGCGACCGGGTGGTGAGCATCATCGGCACTCTGCTGGTGATGGAGGCCTGCCGGAGGGTCATCGGCCTGGTGATGACCGGGATTTGCACCGCGGCGATCTTATATGCCTACTTCGGGCCCTATATGCCCGAGCTCATTATCCACAAGGGCTATAGCGTAGAGCGCATAACCACCACCTTGTGGCTGACCACCGAGGGAATTTTCGGCCTGCCCCTGGGGGTAGCGGCCACATTCGTGTTTGTATTCGTCCTGTTCGGAGCCTTTCTGGAGTATACGGGCGGGGGGAGCTTTTTTATTGATCTGGCCTATGCCCTTACCGGTCGCTTCTCCGGGGGGCCGGCAAAGACAGCAGTGGTAGCATCGGGATTCATGGGATCGGTTTCGGGTTCGGCAGTGGGCAACGTGGTAGCCACCGGCTCCTTCACCATACCGATGATGAAGAAGGTGGGATACCGTCCGCACGTGGCTGGAGCCATTGAAGCGGCGGCTTCTACAGGGGGCCAATTGATGCCGCCCATCATGGGGGCTGGCGCTTTCCTCATGGCCGAGTTTACCAATACCAGCTACCTGACCATCATCAAGGTGGCCCTGGTGCCGGCCATAATGTACTATATTACCGTGCTGCTCTTCGTCCATTACGAGGCCAAGCAGTTCGGACTCGAAGGCCAGCCCCGGGAGGCTCTCCCGCGGATCTGGAACGTGCTCCGGCAGGGCCTGCATTTCATCATACCGGTAGGCATCCTCATTTACGTCCTTATGGCCAACTACTCCCCGATGATGGCCGGTTTCGTGGCGGTGCTCAGCACCCTGGCAGCCAGCCTGGTGGCAAACAGCACCCGCTGGATCTTGGGTAAGGGCCCCCCAAAAGAGGAGGGAAAGAAGAAGGAAAACCTGCCCCACTTCCTCTGGAGAGAGGTGAAGATGATCACCGGGGCATTGGAGAGAGGAGCCCGAAACGCGGTCATGGTCTCGATCGCCTGCGCTGCGGCCGGCATCATCGTGGGCATGGTAACCCTCACCGGCATGGGGCTTAAGTTTTCCAGCCTTGTACTGGACCTGAGTTTCGGAATAAAGGCACTTGCTATCCTCCTGATCGGTGCCGCCTCTTTGGTGCTGGGCATGGGATTGCCGGTGACCGCAAGCTATATCGTGTTGGCAACCCTGGCCGGACCTGCGCTCCTGGACATGGGAGTGCCCCTCCTGGTGGCCCATATGATCGTGTTTTGGTATTCCCAGGACGCCAATGTGACCCCTCCGGTGAGCTTGGCCAGTTTTGCCGCCGCCGGCGTGGCAAGGGCCCATCCCATGCAGACCGCCTTTACTTCATGGAAGCTGGCTAAGGGCCTTTACATCATCCCCCTGGTCATGGCCTATCGCCCCCTGTTGGGCCTTGGCAAGGAATATGTATTGCTGAGTGGGCAGGTGGTATGGGCCATGCTCGCCACGACCCTGGGTCTGGTGGCCTTTGCCTCCACACTGGAACGCTATTTCCTGCGCCGGACTACCTGGGCCGAAACGTCGCTCTTCTTCCTGGCTGCAGCCGGGCTCTTCTGGCCGGCCCTTTGGGCGGATTTCGCGGGGATGCTTGCCTTTGTCGCCGCGGTCTTGCTGCAGAAGTTCCGTACCTTAGAAAAGCCCTGAGGACAATTCAGGAAAGATCAGGCTGTTGCCCAAATCAGAAAAGCGGAGTGCTCTTATATGCGCTATTCGGGGGTAAAGCAAATGAAAAGGATTTGGGCAACAGCGTGAGATGTACCACCGGTGCTTCCTCTTCGTGCCGCTTTCCCCCCACTATGCGTGACAACGCGGGATAATTGGAATGACACACTGGCAGTGTGTCGCAGGAAGAGCGGCCTGCTGATGCGTCTCAGACGCAAATTCATCTTCTCTTCCCAACCGGGGCCTCATCATTGGATCTGCGGAATTCACCTGGGGTGCTGCCGGTCCACCTTTTGAATGTTCTCGAGAAGGAACTCGGCTCTGAGAAGCCGAGCAGGTAGGCGATGTCTCCTACCGGTAGGTCTTTGTTCCGCAAATAGTTGATAGCCATATCTTGTCTGAGCTCATCCAGGAGGGCCTGGTAGCAGGTGCCTTCTGCCTTTAGCTTCAACTGGAGTGTCCGTGGGCTCATCCCCAGTTCTCTAAGGACATGAGTTGCCCTGCCCGCAAGCCAAGGCTTTCACATCCGATGGCAAAAAAGGCCTGCTCAGCGATGCGATCGGACTCCCTCAGGGTCATCCTGCTCTCGGGAGCATGGTATTTGGAAAAGTCCACGTGTGCCGCGGAGAAGATCTGGCGGGCCTCGTGGCCGTGCCTTTGGGCATACCCTACCATGGTGGAGATAGCGGATGTGTATACGGTGGGTGAAGAGTCTCTTGACACGGGGGTATCTAATGGAACATAAGGAAAGGTCGAATAATAGAAGGACGATAGCCTTGCAGTTCACATCAGTGGACATTGCGTAAAATGTCAATTTTTTTTCGCCGATGATCATTGGAAAAAGTCAAGAAATGGGAAACATAGGATACTGGGGAGGAAATGCTGCCAGGTTGTGGAAACTGCCGGTCCCCCACGAGCGGATGTTCATGGAGGGCAATGCCCTTCATTCCCAGATTCCAGGTCAAGTATCCCGATCATGAGGAGTAAGGGCTCCAGTGATAGTGCTATTTCGGAAAGCGACGCGGGGTATCCTTGTCGTGTAAGAGAGTAGACCGTTCAGACCCATCTTTTCTGTTATCGGAGAATCCTTGTGTTCATGTCTACCGTCGTCATTGAGCGCTGCGAAAACATGGCGCTCTTCGAAGAGGGATATTCAGCGGACAGTATCGAGATCCTCATAGAAGCACTATCAAGGGTCTTTGGTTTGCTGGGTGGTCTTAACAAATTTGTCAAGAACGGCGATCGTGTTCTGATCAAACCTAACGTTGTGGTGCCTGAACCACCCTGGACGGGCGTGAATACGGATCCTCGGCTGCTAGAGGCCCTGATCGAGATTCTCCAGGGAAACAGCCCAAAGAGAATCATGGTGGGCGAGCACGTTCGCTGGCACGGTCCAAGGGTCTTTGAAGTTTCAGGCGTAGGTGAGGCGGTTCGCAGGGCGGG
>JAFDHO010000202.1 GCA_019308745.1 Deltaproteobacteria bacterium | reverse complement strand
CTGGATCTGGTAATCCTCGAGGATCTCTTTGAGACGACGGGCTTGCTGCTCGGTTCTGCACACAAGGACGACCCGACCCCCTCCCTCGATCCATTTATGGATCTTTTCCACAAGGGGTACCATGGACATCTTGCCTTTACCGGCAAGACTGAGGGTGAGGTCATCCTCGAGCAGGAAGGGGCCTTCAAAGGACAACACGTCTTTTGGCAGAGAATCCTTGAGGGGCAGCTCGGTGAAATCAATGTCCTGGTACCTTTCAAGGTGCTCACGGACCTCTTCATGGGTCAACAGGAGACCCTCGATCTCCGGGAAGGGCCTTTCCCTTTCGATTGCCTCCTGTCTGTATCTTTCCGCATCCTTCCCGAACTGCTCGGAGAAGGCGACTATGCGCCTTTTCACCCGAGGGGCGTCCATCATGACGACAATGCCGGCCTCCGTGAGGTAGTCGAACAGGGTCTCAGGGCGGGAATAGAAATGGTTCAACCATGCCTCCTGCCCCGGGAAATAACCCCCGTCCGCGAACTGTTCGGGCAGTCTCCCCATGCCCCGCGCCCTCCTGACGTTCTCCTCTCCCATAATGATCTCATTGGCTGGCAGCAGGATAATACGTTCCAGGCTCCCCGTGGACCTCTGGCTGAGGGGATCGAAGTGACGCAGCGATTCAATGCGATCTCCCCAGAATTCGAGGCGAACGGGATTGCCGTAAAGGGGCGGGAAGACGTCTATGACCCCTCCCCTCACGGCGTAGTCACCCCTTTCTTCAACAAGGGACGTCCTGAGGTATCCGCATGTCTCGAACCGGCGGATCAAGTCCTCTCTGTCTATCTCCAGACCTCTGTCCAGGTATTCCACCGACTCTATCATGGCCTCTTTCGGCAAAACCCTCAAAAGGGCCGCCTCTGTGGTCGATACGATGATCGGATTCTCATCCGATAGGAGAGAGTAAAGGGCCTCGATGCGGCTGGTGACAATTTCCCTCTGGGGGCTCAACCCCTTGAGAGGCGATATATCATAGGCCGGGAACTCACGGAGTCTCCTCCCGCCCGGTCCCGATTGGGAAAAGGACTCGGGGAGGAAGAAGGACAGTTCCCCGGCGAATCGTGTCAAATCCCTTGCTTCCGGCAGGATGAGGAGGCATGGCCGATCCACGTGGACGAGGAGGCGCGAAAGAAAGTACACCCGCTCTGTTCCGGACAGCCCGGTGATCTCCATGTGCTTCCGGCCCTGGTCGATCCACGACCTTATTCGCTGTATGTTTTTCTCACCAACATTCATGGGGTAGGTCCGCGCCCTGCTCCAGTTTCATGCCTTAGTAATTATTTTTACCTCAATCCGGTTTGTCATTTCAACAGACTGTTGTCCAAACCCCTTTTTGTGCTTTACCCCCGGATAGGGACTATCACTATCATAGGGCTATTGCGCCCCCATTTTCCTCATAGCCGTCTCCGGACAGGCACAAAAGGGAGCGACTCCGGTGGAACTGAGATGGCGGTGTTTTGGGGGAGCTTTGAGGCGTTGCCGGCCGAGCTTTCCCATTTCGACGTCCAGCCAAATGGAAGGCCCGGAAAACCCTTCTTGCCGTTCATCCTGGCTCCCAGGGAATCTCCGGGCCCGACAGTACTGGAAACTTACCCGTAGTAATATATGCTGTATTCTGTCTTTTCTCCCAGCAGGGAATCTATCTTTTCCTGGATCTCAGCCCTCTGCTTGCTTGAGGCCCATTGCTCCCATGCCTCCTTTGTCTGCCATGTCCCAATTACCAGTAAATCTTCCGGTGAGGTTACACTCCGCAGGGTCTCGCCTGAAATATATCCCGGTTGCCTCATGGCCTGGGTCCTGAGTTCCAGGAGAAGGGGCAACAGGTCCTTCTCCTTGCCTCTCGGAACCTTTCTTTTGAGTATCACCTTTACTGCCATATCAATCCCCTCCTTTCCATTGCCCGTGGTTCATAGAATCCTCCGATTTGTTTTTACTCTAGCACACCATGAAAGTAAATGGAATCACAATAACTTCCTATATTCGACCCTGTAGAGGAGAGATGCTTCTCCAACCGCCCCAGAGCATCCCGGTCCTGCCTCATTGAAAAAACCCCGCTCTTGGGATATATTCTCCAGGTCGGCATGTTCCGGCCAGATGAAAGGACCCCGCAGAGGTAAAGGCCTTGGAATTCACGCGCCTTAACGAAAAGCACGTCAGGGATCTCATGACCATGGTACCGACGGAGCGGTTCTCCACCGGTGAGTCCACCCTTGACCTCCATTCAAGGGACCAATCCCATCACAGACCGACACGCCCTGACGGGGTGATCTGGCCGATAGGCAAATCAGAGGTGTCCCGCATACTGGGTTACGCGAACGAGCACACTATACCCGTGACCCCGTGGGGTGCGGGAAGCAGTCTGGAAGGGAACCCCATTCCCGTCCACGGGGGGCTTGTCCTGGATTTCTCCCTCATGAACCACATCATCGACATCAGGGAGGAGGATTTCCAGGCCGATGTAGAGCCCGGAGTGATTTACAAGGATCTCAACGAAAAGCTCAGACATAAGGGGCTTTTCTTCCCGCCCGACCCTGGCGCAGACGCCACGATCGGGGGCATGATCGCCAACAATGCCAGTGGCACGAGAACTGTCCGGTACGGTTCCACAAAGGATCACGTCCTGAGACTGAGCGTGGCCCTGGCAAACGGTGAGATTATTGATATGGGCACCCGTGCCTCCAAGAGTTCCTCTGGCTACGACCTGATCCACCTCTTTGTGGGCTCCGAGGGGACCCTTGGAATAGTCCTGGAGGCAACAGTTCGCCTCGTGGGGCTGCCATCGGAGTTCTCGGCCGGAATAGCCACCTTTCCCGACCTTGGGGCGGCGGGTAAGGCCGTATTCGGGATCCTTCGAGGGGGTCTGAGCCCTGCGACCTTGGAACTCCTCGACCCAAAATGCGTGGAAGTCATCAATAGAGAGAGAGGGCTGGGACTCAAAGCCCTGCCTACTCTGTTCATGGAATACCACGGGTCCTCCGAGGAACAAGTCTCCGAATTGATGGAAATGGCCCGGGATATTAGCTCAAGCGAAGGATGCGTTGATTTTAGATCAGGGATAGGCCGAGCCGAAAGGGATCACATCCTCGGTGCCCGCCATGAACTGGGCGAGATGATCTTCAGGGCCCATCCGGGTTACAGGGTGCTTTCCCTGGACATCGCCGTACCCATCACGGCCTATCCGGAAATCATTTCAGGGGCCAGCCACGAGGTCCTGGAGAGGGGATTGGTGGGATACACCTTCAGTCACGCGGGGGACGGAAACATCCATCTCCTTCTTGCAGGAGAGGAAGACGACTCATGCCAATGGGCCGTGATCGACCAGGTCTCCGAGAAGATCGTGTTGAAGGCCCTAGCCCTGGGCGGTACGGCTACGGGCGAGCACGGGGTGGGCATCGGGAAGAGGAGATTCATGGAAGCTGAACACGGAAAGGCCCTGGTATGGATGAAAAGGATAAAGGCCCTCTTCGACCCGAAGGGTATCCTGAACCCGGGCAAGATATTTCCCTAGGAGATGATCCGATGGATTCTTATGTCAAGATCACGATTCTCGAGAACGAGATTGAGGCCAGGCTCCTGGATTCAATCCTCACGGAACGGGATATCCCCCACCGCATGAGGTCCTACCACGACACCGCCTATGACGGCCTTTTCCAGACCCAGAAGGGGTGGGGTTTTGTCAGCGCTCCTGAGTCCTTCAGGACTGAGATAGAGGAAATCATCAAAGACCTGCGAAACAAAGCATCCCATAGGGGTTGAAAGGCACCCCCGATCTTAGAAGCCTTCCCTAACAGAAGCGGTGGAAAGTTTCAAATTCCCCGCCGGTGTGCTAAACTATGAGATCGTAGGACGCTATTCGAGGAACTAGGGGACCACCTTCCCGGGAGATGTGCCCCTTATGAAGAAATGAGAGGCTGTGAAGGACCATGAGAATAATTCTTTTCGCAGGCAAGGGTGGTGTTGGCAAGACCAGTGTAGCAGCGGCAACAGGGATCAGCGCAGCGGAATCGGGCCGCAGGACCCTTGTCATGTCCCTGGACATCGCCCACAGCCTCTCTGACATCTTCGCCCTCAAAAGAAATCTCATGGATCAAAACAGAGGGAAGCCCCTGAAGGTGCGCAGGAACCTGTGGATACAGGAGCTGGATGTACAGGAAGAGATAGAGAAGAACTGGAAAGATATTCACAGATACATATCCACCCTTTTCAATACCACGGGCCTCGATGAGGTGCTGGCAGAGGAACTGGCCATTCTGCCCGGGATGGAAGAAGTGAGCCTTCTTCTCTATATCAACCGTTACGTCAAGGAAGAGGAATATGATGCCATTGTCCTTGACTGCGCGCCTACGGGAGAATCCCTCAGGTTCATCAGCATCCCCACCACCCTGGAGTGGTACATAAGGAAGATCTTCAAACTTGAAAGGGCCCTTGCCAGATACGTGGGGCCGGTCGCCAGCAGGTTGTACGATGTCCCCGTCCCCGGAGACGACTACTTTGACGCAATCGCCTACCTGTTCGAGCGGTTGGAAGGTGTGGACAAGGTCTTGACGGACCCCGAGGTGACCACCGTCCGTCTGGTCACGAATCCTGAGAAGATCGTCCTCAAGGAGACCCAGAGGGCCTTTATGTATTTCTGCCTCTACAAGATGTCCGTGGATGGGATCGTCATGAACCGGGTCCTCCCCAAAGACCTGAATGATGAATACTTCAAGGGCTGGAAAGAGGATCAGGCCCGTTACATGGAGAGTGCCCGGGACTACTTCAACCCCATCCCTATCTTTACGGTTCACCTCTACCGGGGTGAAGTCCTCGGGTATGAAAGCCTGAGAAGCCTTGCCCAGGAGATCTACGGGGACCGGAATCCCCTGGACAGGTTCTTTTCCTCCGAGCCCTACTCCCTGACAAAGAAAGACGGGGAGTACCACCTGACCATGAAACTGCCTTTTGTTGCAAGGGAGGACATTCAGATCGACAAGTTGGGCGACGAGTTGGTCATACGGATCGGTACTGTCAAGAGGCATATGGTACTTCCAAGGCAGGTTATGGCCTCCAAGTCCGTCAGGGCCAAGCTGAAAGGCCAACGATTATCCATTCATTTCAAAGGAGACAAGCATGAAGGAGAAGAACGCAAAAGAGAGCCTAAAAGATGACCACCTGCTTTCATGCCCTGTCGCCACCCTCTTCGCAGAACTCCAGGAGCTGTTGGGCGCGAAATCCTCCTTTTTCAAGCACATGAATCAGTCCCGTATTGAATTTCTCAAGGCCCTGCGCTCACTGCTCGATGGAAGGATTGAATCCTTGGAGAAAAGGGCTTCCGCCAGACCCCCAAGGAAAAAGGCAAAGATAAGGGTGGAATAAAAGGACTATCGCTTGGTGTAGGGCCTGTTGCCCGAGCCTTGCTCCCCTGGAGGGACGAGCTCCCGCTCGTCCGTACCCGTATCGCTTGGTGGATGGGCCATTGCCCGAGCCTTGGCACATCACGGAAGGGACCTCGGGGATCTCCGGAAGATGGTGCCAACCCCTGCTCGGAGACGGGGGCAGGGATTCCCCTCTCCCTGCTATTTCAAAAACTGTTGACCAACTGTGCCCCCTCTGTTAAAAGACGCTGGTGCTGGAGAAAGGAGAGATTCTTGGAATTTACAAGCATCAGGGGCTTCAAGGACATCCTACCGGGTGAAGTTGAGATTTGGCAATGGCTTGAAGCGCGGGCCAGGGAGGTCTTCCGGACCTTTGGCTTCAAGGAGATCAGGCCCCCCCTGCTGGAATGGACGGAGCTGTTCAGCCGCAGCATCGGCCAGGATACGGACATCGTCTCAAAGGAGATGTACTCCCTCTCCGACAGCAGGGGGAGAGGGCTCACCATGCGGCCCGAAGCTACGGCATCTGTTGTGAGGGCCTATATCCAACACCGCCTCTATCAAAGAAATCCGATCCAGAAACTCTTTACTGTCGGGCCTATGTTCCGCCACGAAAGGCCGCAAAAGGGGAGGTTCAGGCAATTCCATCAGATAAATGCGGAAATCATAGGCGATCCTGGTCCCAAGTCAGATGCCGACCTCATTGTCATGGCGATGACCATCTTCCATAGCCTGGACCTCTCAGGCCTGTCTCTTCATCTCAATACCCTGGGTTGCCCCGAGTGCAGGAAAGATTACAAGGTAACCCTGAGAGAATACTTGGAAGAGAAAACGGATGGCCTTTGCTCCGACTGCCGCCGGAGGGCAGATACCAATCCCTTGAGGGTCTTTGACTGCAAGGTGGAAGGATGCAGGGACGTAGTATCCGACGCCCCGTCCATCCTTGACTATGTATGCAGCGGCTGTCAGAGCCACTTTGATGCAGTCAAGAGGTATCTCTCTTCCTATGAAATACCTTTCATTCTTGACCCTAAGCTCGTCAGGGGCCTGGATTACTATACGAGGACAGCTTTCGAGATACAGACAGAATTGCTAGGAGCACAGAATGCCGTGACCGGAGGAGGAAGGTATGACGAGCTTGTGGGGCAGCTCGGCGGACCTGACCATCCTGCCATCGGCTTTGCCATGGGCATGGAGAGGCTGGTAGAACTCCTTGGTAGTCGCAAGGAGCCCGATTCAGACAAACCGGACCTTTTCATGGTGGCGCT
>JAFDHO010000040.1 GCA_019308745.1 Deltaproteobacteria bacterium | reverse complement strand
AACCAATGCGGATTACGGCGTCATCGAGCCTGGCATAGGAACCGTTGATACAAGCGGATCGATAGTAGTATCGCCCTATGAAACTACAACTTATACCATTACGGTTGCAGGCCCAGGCGGCACAGCCACAGCCAGAGTCACGGTTATTGTCAAACCAGCTGTACCCACAGTGAGCTTGTCCGCGAATCCCGGAACCATTCAGATTGGGGATTCAGCCACACTGTCTTGGGCGTCCAGTAATGCAGTGACCGCCCACATCGACAACGGCATTGGAGCTGTATCGTTGGCTGGGTCAAGTACTGTGCATCCCTCTCATACCACGACTTATACCATTACGGTTGCAGGCACCAACGGCTCAACCAGTGCAAAGGCCGTACTAACTGTGACAGGAAATCCGGAGCCCCAGCCTGAGGGCTCGTTTGGGGAACAGTATCAAGACCTGGTTCCAGCTGATGCCACTGTGGAGTCCTATGAATCCAGGCGGTTTTCCCTCATAACAGGCGCGGTCAGGGATCTAGGAGGATCTCCGATACCAGATGTTTCAGTCACCATCCTGGACAGCCCAGAGTATGGTACTGCCACCACTGGGGCCAATGGTCGTTTCTCTCTCCCAGTAGAAGGCGGAGGAACGATGACAGTTGTATTTGAGAAAGAAGGGTTGATTACATCCCACAGGAAGACTTTTGTCCCCTGTAACGATATAGCAATTGTTAAAACGGTTCAAATGATCACTGAGGATCCAACCTCCACAACTGTCACTCTTGACGGAAACCCTGAAACAGTAATTACATACGAGACCACAAAAGTCGCCGACGAGTTTGGCAGCCGTTCGTGTACAGTGGTCTTTAAGGGAGACAACAGGGCCTACTTGGTAGACGAGAATGGAAATGATATACACGAGTTAACCACAATTGCAGCTCGGGCGACAGAATTCACCACCCCTGACTCCATGCCTGCGATCCTGCCCCCCAACTCTGCCTACACCTATTGTGTTGAACTGATGGTGGATGGGATTCAAAGGGTAAGGTTTGATGAGCCAGTCTTCACTTGGGTAGATAACTTCCTGGAATTCGAAGTAGGTGAGATTATTCCTGTGGGTTACTACGATCGAGATGAGGGTGTTTGGGTACCCTCTGACAACGGGGTGGTTGTAAGACTCCTTGACACCAATCTGGATGGGACAGTTGATGCCCTCGATGCAAACGGGGATGATTCCCCCGATGACCTGAATAATAATGGCTCTTTTAGCGACGAGGTTGCGGGTTTGGAAAATTCTTTGAGATATCCTCCAGGGGCTACTTTTTGGAGGGTTGCGGTGACACATTTTACACCCTGGGACTTCAACTGGCCCTATGGTCCTCCCGGAGATGCCATACCCCCGAACCCAGAAGGTGTTCCATATGCCGAGCAACAGAAGACAGAAGAGAAAATCTGCAGAACCGCTAGCAGCTCATTTGTGGATGACAGAAGCCGAATCTTTCATGAGGACATCCCCATCCCGGGCACTGACATTACCCTTCACTACGCCAGCAACGGGGTGAAGGGGTACAACACCTCCATAAGCGTTCCCGTCAGTGGAGCGCGTCTGCCAAATAGTCTTAAGCGGATTGTTGCAAAGGTCGAGGTGGCTGGCAGGGCATTTGAGCAAATACTGGATCCCTTGCCCAACCAGAAGGCCGACTTTGTCTGGGACGGGTTTGATCACCTCGGCAGGGCAGTCCAGGCTCCGACAATAGCGCATGCAAGTATAGGGTTCGTATATGATCAGGTTTACTACAGCGGGAATGATAGTTTTGAACAGGCTTTTGGACAAGCAGGCGATGATCTGACAGCAACAATTGCGCGGCAGGAGCTAATCAGCTGGAGACAGTGGGATGTTGCCATTTACCCCTTTGGAGTTAACAGAAAAAGAAGGGGTTTCATTTCTGATGGTTGGACCATTTCACACCATCACCACCTTAGTCCAATTGATCCGTCAACTCTTCATAAGGGAGATGGAACAATAGCCAGAAGCAAAGCCGGATTCATCGACACCGTGGCGGGAAACGGTACTCCTGGCTACAGCGGTGACGGTGGACCAGCCCATGAAGCTCAATTGAATTACGTGCAGGGCCTTCATCTTGATGCATCGGGTAATCTCTACATTGCAGATCGGTTCAATCACTCCATTAGGAAGGTGGATACAGCCGGAAACATTGGCGCCGTAGCTGGGAATGGATTACAGGGCTACAGTGGCGATGGCGGCCCAGCAACAGAAGCCAGCCTTTCCAATCCCTTTGACATAGCAGTGGATGCTTCTGGAAATCTATACATCGCAGACTGGGGTAATAAACGCGTCCGGAAGGTGGATACTAACGGCATCATTACCACGGTGGCGGGGAATGGCTCTGAAGAGCACAGCGGTGATAACGGGCCGGCGATCTGGGCTGCAATGAACCCATTTTCCTTGGCGTTGGACATTTCGGGAAACTTGTATGTCGGTGATGCAACTAATTCCCGTGTACGGAAGGTGGATACCAACGGTGTCATTACCACAGTGGCTGGAAACGGAACTGCTGGCTACAGTGGCGATGGAGGCCCTGCCACTGAGGCCATGCTTTATGGCCCTCGCGGCTTGGCTGTTGATTCTTTTGGTAATATTTACATCTGTGATTATTTCAACTCTCGCATTCGTAAGGTGGACCCCACCGGAATCATTACAACTATAGCTGGAAATGGTGTATACGGCTACAGTGGCGATGGAGGCCCTGCCACTGAGGCGTCCATTTACGCGTTTGAAGTAACGGTCGATCAGTCAGGCAACATTTATATCGCTGATACCAACAATCATTGTATCCGAAAGGTAGACACGAATGGGATTATTACCACAGTGGCCGGAACTAACAGCCCAGGTTACAGTGGAGATGGAAGGCCTGCAATAGAAGCTGAATTAGGTAATCCCCAAGACCTGGCAGTGGACGTCTTGGGGAACCTATACATCTCTGATACCTCCAACCACCGAGTGCGGATCGTCGCTCCTCCATTTTTCTTTGCTGGCCGAAGAGCTGCTGCAGATATCTCTTTTGCCGAGGGAAATGGCCTTGGCCATGTCTTTTCCAGTGCCGGATATCACAAAAGCACGATTGACCTTGATAGCCGCGCGACCATGTACAATTTCAGCTATGACAGGAACAACAACTTGGTCTTGATAACTGATCGCTTTGGGAACCAGACGCTAATTAACAGAGACCTAAATGATGTACCCACCTCCATTATTTCCCCTGACGGTATCACAACAACACTAACAGTAGACGTAAATAACCACCTGACTAGAATAGCCTATCCTGATGGCAGCTCCTACAGTTTTGAATACACTTCGAATGGCCTGATGACTGCCAAGGTTGAGTCTGAAGGTAACCGGTTTGAGCATTTATTCGACGCACCAGGCCGACTGACCGATGCCACGGACCAAGAGGGTGGCCACTGGCAGTTTCTTAGGACCGCGTATGAGAATGGCGATGTCCTGACGGAAGTACTCACAGCGGAAGGAAATCTGACCTCTTACCTGGACCACATCTATTCCACGGGGGAATACACATCCGAGATCACCGATCCCACTGGAACTGTGACCTTTTTTACCGAATCTGGCGATGGCATGATAGTCCATAAATCTCTCCCCTGTGGCATGGAACTTGAGTTCAAGTACGGCGTTGATCCAGAGTACAAGTTTAAGGTAGTAAAGGAAATGAGGGAAATCACTCCATCTGCCCTGGGGAAAAAAATGCTCCGGGAAAAGAGCTATCAGGACACGAACCTGGACGACGTTCCTGACCTGATTGCCGAAATCGTGACCGTTAACGGGAAGGCTACAGCTCTTGAGAATGACATTCTCCTATCCCAAAAGACCATTATTTCTCCTGAAGGAAGGACTGTGACCACCTTGTATGATCCCGCCACGCTTCTCCCCCTGAGTCTGAGCATCCCCGGTCTTTATGACACAACCTATGGGTATGATACCAGGGGTAGGCTAACGTCCATAAAGACTAATACCAGGCAGACCAGCTTTGTATACAACACTCAGGGATTCCTCCAATCCATTACGGGCCCGGAAAACCATAACACATATTTCAGCTATGATGGGGTAGGGCGTGTGACTGGAATCAACCGTCCGGATGGCACTTCCATTGGCTTCACTTACGATGGCAACGGCAACGTGAGGGTTTTGACCAATCCATCATCTATCGCTCATACCTTTGGATATAATCTAGTCAATTTAAATAATTCCTACCAGACGCCGCTAAGTAGTAGTTACACTTATGTGTACGACAGAGACAGGCGTTTGACTAATATCAATTTTCCCTCGGGAAAAACAATCAATAATGTCTATGACAAGACGAGGCTTGTCCAGATCAAGACACGAGAGGGCAATATTGACTTGAGCTATCTCTGTGGTACAAAGGTGGATTCCATCTCGACGGGGACAGAATCTATTAGGTATGGATATGATGGCCCTCTAGTGACTTCTGAGACCTTGGGCGGGACACTTAACCAATCCTTCTCCTATGCTTATAACAATGACTTCAACCTTCAAAGCTTCAACTATGCAGGCTATACCCACCTTTATACCTACGATAATGACGGCCTACTGACTGGAGCGGGAAGCTTTACCATTGGTCGCAATGCGGCAAATGGTTTACCAGAGACAGTCACTGGAGGGGCTCTCAACCTGAGCCGGACATTCAACGGCTATGGAGAGGTGGAGAGCCAAGACTTCATTATCCACGGCCTAAGCCTGACCTCATGGAGTCTGACCCGGGATGATAACGGAAAAATTACAAACAAGACTGAAACTGTTGATGGAGTTACGTCTAATTACGTTTACACTTATGGCCCCATGGGGCGACTCCTGACAGTGACCAAAAACGGTGTCCTGGTTGAGGAGTATGAATACAGTCCAAATGGCACCAGAACATACGAAATCAATACCTTGAAGGGGATTGCAGGAAGAAAACTTACATACTCAGATGAAGATCACCTCCTTACTGCCGGTGCCACCTCCTATCAATACGATCTGGACGGCTGTCTGAGGAGTAAAACCGAAAGCACCAATGTGACCTCTTATAACTACTCTTCCCGAGGAGAGCTTCTGGGTGTGGATCTGCCGGACGGCACTGCCATAGAATATATCCACGATCCCCTCGGCAGGAGAATCGCCAAGAAAGTAAATGGCATCACCATAGAGAAATACCTTTGGCATGGCCTGACCCGGCTCCTCGCGGTATATGATGGCAGCGACAATTTGCTCATGCGATTTGAGTATGCAGACGCTAGGATGCCTGTTACCATGACACGCAGTGATGGGACTTACTATCTTACGTACGATCAGGTAGGCTCGCTACGGATGGTGGCAGATGCAACCGGAGTTCCGGTAAAACTCATTGACTATGATTCATTTGGAAGTATAATCAAGGATAGTGATCCATCCTTTGAGGTCCCGTTCGGATTTGCAGGCGGGTTGCATGATCGAGATACCGGTCTCGTAAGATTCGGTTTCAGAGACTATGACCCAGATATCGGCAGATGGACAAGCAAGGATCCTATATTCTTCCTCGGTGGAGATACTGACCTTTATGGGTATTGCCTAAATAACCCGGTTAATTGGGTTGACCCGGATGGGTTGGCCGGTTTTGCTTTCGACGTAGGCGGTGCATATGGAACTGGTTGGGGCAAAACAGACCCAGGAGCCGGGAGTGCATCTGCAGGAAGCGGTTTCTATATCGGCGCAAAAGAAGGTGGATATGCTGAACTTGGCGTATTCACTTATCAATCGCAAGGGAAGCCCCCTGGAGCAAAAATTGGTTTGGGGCTTAGCTTTACAAGATATTATACTGATCCGGAGAGATTCTTCAAAGGTGAGATGAAATATACATCTATTACGTTGGGGCCGGTTACACTTACTAAGTATGCTGATCCATGTAGTAAGGAAAACACAGGATGGACACTGAGTCTCCTTGGAAAGGGTTTAGGGTTTACTTGGTTTGAAGAAGGAATTTCCCGATCGTTTTCACGAGCGCTTCAATAATGGGTAAAATCATATGTGTACCTTGCGGATTCATTTATGGAATTGAGTTATTATGTCAAATCATGATTTTCTGAAGCCAATAAGAAGTTTTGGGTATTTCTTTATTATCATTGGGGTTGCGGGTTTCATAATGCACTTTTGGGCATTAAATGATGTTAGATACACGAATGGTTTTAAGCTTTTTGTGCTAATTGTCTCCCTTCTGCATCTTTCAATAGGTAGTGGCGTTATTTTCAAGAAAATATGGGGCCTTTATGCTCTTAAATTTTATCTTTATCTATTATACTTTGCTATTCCGATTGGCACCTATATTGCTGTCAAAACTTTAAGATATATTGAGAAATATCAAATAGAAAAGTCATTCAAAGAAAACTAATTTTCGGGGACGTTGATTTGTAATTCAGTAAGTGGTCAAGGGACCTTCTATTCTTGTGGTACGCCAGCCCTTGCTTGAAGATGGCCCGTTCGTGGGATACCTGATGATTGGGATCATGGGCTTTGTCTTGGGTGGGGGTTGGACCAGTAATGCGGTTGCCTCGGTCCGTCCGGGAAGGCAAGAGGGATCGCAACTGGAAGTTGCTCCTACAGGGCGGATAGGGAAGACGGTGACACGGTCACCTTGCTCCATAGGCGGCAACACGGTTGCCTCCGTCCAAAATGGGTGCAGTTTCTCTTACGAGGAGTGGCGCGACCCGCATCGCATCATCGAAGAGGTGATTGAGTTACTGAACTACAAATCAACGTCCCCGAAGATCAGTGCTTGAAGGCCCGCTGGCCCGTGAACACCATGGTCACCTTTGGGTCTGCCTCGTTGCAGGTCTGGATAGATTCAAAATCCCTCAGTGATCCGCCCGGTTGCACAATGGCCCTGATCCCCTCCCTGATCGCAACATCCACGCCGTCCCTGAAGGGGAAGAAGGCATCGGAGACCATGGTCGCGCCAATGAGACCACCCTTTGCCTCCTTGGTTTCCTGGTCAATCTCTTGGATCAATTCCTTTTCTTTGTCCCCCTTCTTCACCAGGAGCTCCAGATCCTTGTAACCCATCCCGTACTTCTCAAAGCACAGGGCATCCGCATATTTGGTATAGGCCTTGAATATGGCTATCTCGGCAACACCCACCCTGTCCTGCTCACCGGTGCCGATTCCCACGGTCACCCCATCCTTGACATAGATGACCGAGTTCGACGTAATGCCCTGCTCCACCTGCCAACCAAAGAGCATATCCTCGCACTCTTCCTCCGTGGGCTCCCTCTCAATCCTGTAGAGCTTCCCCTTGTATTCGGCACTGGCAAGAGTGAATTTCTCCTTTGACCTGATCCTATTGAGGGGAGATTGTTGAAGGATGATCCCGCCGTCTATCAAGCTCTTGAAATCGACAAACCGAGCATCCCAGTAAGAGGAGAGATTCTCGATCCTGCTTATTCTTATGATGCGAAGATTGGCCCTCCGGGCCAGGATGGGCACGGTCCCCTCCTCAAAATCGGGGGCGGCGACCACTTCCAGGTAATTCTCCGAGATCATCTCTGCTGTATCTTTGTCTACAGCTTGATTGAACACGGCGCACCCCCCAAAGGCGGCGATCCGGTCTGCCATGTTGGCCCTGTGGTAGGCATCGGACAGGCGCGAGCCGTAAGCCACTCCGCAAGGGTTGTTGTGCTTCACGATGACAACAGCAGGTTCACCAGAAAGGTATCTCATGATGTTGAGGGCGTTATCAATATCCGTGAGGTTGATCTTACCCGGATGCTTGCCGCTCTGGATCATGTCCTCTTCGGTTATGGCTGAAACAAGCCCCCTGTTAGGTTCAATGAACTGACACCCCCCGAGCACAAGATTCCCGTTTATGAGCTCGTAGAGGGCGGCTTCCTGGCCCGGATTCTCCCCGTAACGAAGCCCCTTCTCTATCAACTCGCCGGTCTTTTCATCTCTTATCTTCCATGCCCTTTTCCTATAGATAAGGGTCTGGCCGTCAAAGGAGATCTTCATCTCCCGAGGGAAGTGGTCGTCCATCACCGTCCTGTACATCTTCTTCAAATCGTCACTCATAGGCTCCTCCAAACTCGGGGCACGGGCAACCGGCGTAGCGCCCTTTCTCACGCTTTCTCAACCGGCCTTTTCTTCTTGTCCTTTTCGATATAGGCGTAGGCATTATGGTTGTGGATGGATTCGAAGTTCTCTGTCTCGACGGCGAACCAGGTGATATTGGGATCATCATCAAGTTGACGGGCAATATCCCTGACGATGTCCTCCACGAACTTGGGGTTCTCATAGGCCCTTTCTGTCACGAACTTCTCGTCCTCCCTCTTCAGGACCGAGTAGACATCGCTGGAGGCCGAGTCCTCCACCAGGTTGATGAGATCCTCTATCCACACAAACCTCGTGAAACGCACCTGAAGCCTTACGACACCCCTCTGATTGTGTGCCCCGAAATCACTTATCTCCTTTGAGCAGGGGCACAGGGTGGAGATGGGGACATGGATCATGGTGATCAGGTCGCTGCCCTGATTCAGGGATCCCTTGAAAGTGCACTTGTACTCCATCAACCCTTCGCTGCCCGTAATCGGTGCCGACTTCTTAATGAAGTAGGGGAAGGTGATTTCCATGTGGGCACTTTCGGCGTTAAGACGCTCTTTCATCTCCTGGAGGATCCCGGAGAAGTTCTGTAACGAGATCCGCTGGCTGTTCTCATTCAGGATCTCCACGAATCGGCTCATGTGGGTCCCCTTGTAATGCCTGGGGAGATTCACGTACATGTTGATCTTGGCCACCGTTTGCTGGCTCCCCATGTTCTTGTCCAGGACCGTTATGGGATACCGAATTCCCTTCACGCCTACCTGGTCTATATCGATGTTGCGATCATCTTTGCTGTTTTGCACGTCTTCCATGTCTTCCTCGGATGAGCGTGTGATTTCATCCTCAAATTATGAGGCGAATGCTCCCCTAAGTATAGGCCATGATGTAATAATTTTCCTCTTCAAAGTCAACAGAAAGGTATCTTGGGCCGGATTTTATACCTTGATTTTCTTACGCCCAAAAGTTAATTTATTAAATCTGTTTTTGTCCATTAATCCGGCTTTTCACACCTGGGCGGGAATCGAGAAAAGAGTGTTGGCTGTTTTTGTCGGGGCGTGGCGCAGTCTGGTAGCGCACCTGCTTTGGGAGCAGGGTGTCGGGGGTTCAAATCCCTTCGCCCCGACCAGTATTTCTTTGGAAATACAAAAAGGAAGGCACTCGAACCTCTTTTCACCTTCTTCAGGAACAAGAATCACAGGATATAACACAGCTTCTGATCAGAAATTGGTGGCGGGGCCTGCCAGAGATAATGCCATATGGCATTATCTGAAGCGGTCACACCTAACTCCTGGCCAACAACAAGAAACTCCCCGAGCCGGAGCCACTTCCATTTGTCGATCCTGTTTGGGATTGATCAACTTACGATCTTATGGGGATGCCTTGTTGCGAGGGATGGACTCGGGCCGTGGAGACCGTCCTCTGGAATTGATTCCGGCACCTCAAACAATTGAAGCGGTGCTCTTCAAGGATTGCTTGCCAGTAATTGATTCGGTCTTCTCAGGTCATTATCATCACCCCTTTAGGCTAAGTTCTATTGCAGGAGCGATGATAGCATCTCAGATCAGGTGGGAAGAGACGGGTTGGCTAGACGCTTACGAATATCAACTGCCAAAATGTTTTTTAGCAGCCACAAGCAGATCCATAGTTTCCGGGCGGATACGGTAGTTTGTCGATATATATGACCAGATAACCTTACCATTGGCGTCGAACAGAAAGGTAGCCGGTTGTGGCAAATCTATATCTTTTAACGGTATCGCACCCTTATGTATTAGCCCCATATTTCTGGTCATGGCAAGGTTCTCGTCATATAGAATATCATAATCGACGCCAGTCTTTTCTTTCATTGCAACTGCCGATTTAAGATCAACCAGTACCGCATAGATATCAATACCCATTGCCGAAAATTCGCTTTTAAACTCTTGCAGCTGGACCAGCTGCTGGACACACCACGGTCACCACGCTCCCCGGGCAAATACCACCACAGTCCCTTTTTTCTTTTTGAATAGCTCTCCCAGTGGAAGTCGCCTGCCATCTATCTTAACAAGTTCGATTTGTTTCAAACTCTCACTGGCAACGTCGCCGGTGGCAATATTTGCTTTTGCGTTGTCGATATCGGAAAAGATGGTCGTGTACCAGAAAAAGAAACAAACCACAAAGACACTAAAAAGTGTCGCGGCCAGCCTTCGTTTTGTAAATTCTTTCAGCATCAGACGGACAAGCAACCCTATACCGATCAACATCCCGATATAATGCGGAATCGGGTGGTACATGTAGATCCCCAGTCGGGGCGTGATGCCAATGTAAGATACAAATGAAAGAATCACCAGGACTAAGCAGAGAAATGTTTTCATTAGTCCCTCCGGTTATCAAAATACAGTTACAGGATTGATTATTTCGTGGCTTTTTGCGAAATCATTAAAGTTAAGTATTCTGGTATTATACCCAAATCAGGGAAAATTTCAATATTCTTTTGCAATAGGAAAGAAATCAGGGCTGAACAAAACGACCAGCTTCTTGCCAAAAGCATTAGTTGGCCTAGATTGAAATTCAATAACGATTACAAACCGTAGTCATAACCATATCAAACTTGATAAGAAGAGGGCAAATCCTTGTGGATCCAGGAGGATCGAATTCGGGATTTTATAGAAAATCTTCAGAGGCCATCCAGATAAGCCGGGAGTAAGTCAGGACTTATTCCATTCGCCAGCTTGTTCGATTCGTGTTCAGCGCAAGCGGGCAAATCTTGCCCAACTCGAATACAGATATTTTCCCACAGAAAGATCCCCCAGGTCTTGACTTAAGTCGAGGACAGATTCCCATGTCCTGCCTTCTAATGGAATCCTACATCGTAGCAGTTAGGCAGTGTGCCTGAAGTTGCAGATCCTGCTTTTAAGACCAATTCCTAATGCGGCAGGAACTGAAGTTGTTCGTGAATCCAGGGGAAATTTTGAGCTTCAGCATGGACCATTAGGGGGCCGTCACTTGAGAGTTATCCTGAAAAGCCTTCCCATTTCACGCCAAAGAAATTCTTCAGGGGTACTCGACAGGCCTCTGTGTAAGAATGATGACAGGGCTAAGAAAGCGCTCCTGTTAGGTCTCTCTAGGCTGTTGCCCAAATCGCGAAAACGATGGTGGATGGCCCCTTGCTGGAGGAGAAAAGATGCCTGTTTTCAGCTACCTGGCATACCCCTCGGAGGGGGGCAAAAACGCACTGCTCAAGGACCTGAAGAGCTTGGAGCATTGCGAAGTCATAGGTGCGGACAACAGGGATGTCTTGATCCTGATTACCGATACACCCGACGAAACGAAAGAAAGGGCCTTGCAGGAAAAGCTCAAGGCGCTGAAATCACTGCAGTCTCTTAGTATGACCTTTGGCCACAGTGATGTGGGAACAGGCAGAATCGAGGAGGAGTAGCCCATGGATATGAGCAGAAGAAGGTTCATCAAATCCCTTGCCCTAAGCAGTGCCCTTGCCGCTGCAACGAACCTGTTTCCGGGGATCAGCTTCGGGGCAAGGAGAAGGTTGGACCTCCCCTCGGGGATGATCGAGTAGAAAAAGGCGCCGTGTCGGTTTTGCGGAACCGGATGCGGCCTTCTTATTGGGGTCGCGGGTGACAGGGCTGTGGCCGTAAAGGGGGATCCCAATTGCAGTGTCAACAAGGGCCTGTGCTACGTCAAAGGTTATCATTCCATCCAAATCCTTTACGGAGAAGACAGGATCAAGAATGCCCTTGTTCGAAGAAACGGGCGAATGGTCCGGGTGCCCATGGAGGAGGCCCTGGACCTGGTTGCCCGGAAGATGAAAGAGACCATCAAGGACCACGGAAAGGACGCCGTCGCAATCTATGGATCCGGACAGTGGTCCATTGCTGATGGGTATACTGCATCCAAACTCTTTAAGGGGTGCATCGGCACCAATAATGTTGAGGCAAACGCCCGCCTCTGCATGGCCAGCGCGGTGACAGGCTTCTTGACAAGTTTCGGCCTGGATGAGCCCATGGGTTGCTATGATGACATTCATCATGCCGACGTGTTCATTACTTGGGGCAACAACATGGCCGAAATGCACCCTGTCCTCTTCTCCAGACTGCTCGCCAATCGCAGGACCAAAAAGAACGTTAAGATTATCGACTTCGCCACGCGCCTCACCCGAACAAGCCAGGCAGCAGACAAGTCCATCCTCTTCGGGCCACAGACCGACCTGGCAGTGGCCAATGCCATCTGTTACGAGATCATCCGCAATGACTGGGTGAACTGGGAATTCGTGAACAGGCATGTCTCCTTTCACAGGGGGAAGACCAAAATCGGTTACGGGACCGAGGACAACTTCAAGTTTCAAGACAGGGCCGAATCAGTAAGTTTCCAAGACTACAGGGTCTTCCTAGAGGACTATGCCCCTGAGAAGGTAGAAAAAATATCCGGCGTTAAGGCAGAGGACATCAAGTATATGGCCGCCCTTTATGGAGATCCTGACAAAAAGGTGGTCTCATTTTGGACCATGGGCATGAACCAGCACACCCGGGGCACCTGGATCAACAATCTCGTCTACAACATCCATCTTCTTGTGGGCAAGATCTCCACCCCGGGAAATGGCCCCTTTTCCCTTACCGGCCAGCCCAGTGCCTATGGCACTGTCCGTGAAGTGGGCACCTTGACCCACAAACTCCCCTACGGAGTGGTCTCTAATGAAAAGGCCCGAAAGATGGCAGCCAGAATCTGGCAGGTGCCTGTGGAAAACATCTCGCCCAAGCCCACCTATCACACGGTGGAGATGTTCCGGGCGCTGGACCGGGGCGAGATCAAGTTCATGTGGATACAGGTAACCAACCCGATGGTCACCATGCCTAATCTGCGACGGTACCGAGACGGGGCCAAAAAGGAAGACCGCTTCATAGTTGTCTCCGAGATCTATCCGACCCCCACGAGCGACGTTGCCGATGTGATACTCCCCTCCGCGCTCTGGGTAGAGAGGGAGGGCTTTTTCGGAAACTCGGAGAGACGTACCCAACACTTTGAGCAAATGGTACCGCCACCCGGGGATGCCATGTGTATTACCTGGCAGCTTATTGAGGTGGCCAGGAGACTTGGTTTTGAGAAGCAATTTCCCTGGAGCAATAAGACGTACATAAAGGATATATGGAACGAGTATATCCGGTTCCACGATAATCCAAAGCACCGGATGGCCCCCTACGAGGTGTTGCGGGAACGCTCCGGAGTCCAGTGGCCCTTTGTCAATGGGAGAGAGACGAAATGGCGCTACAATCCCAAATATGATCCGGCGGCCAAGGGAGAGAGCTTTGATTTCTACGGAAAGCCGGATCGGAGGGCCTGGATCTGGCTGCGGCCCTATGAACCTCCGGCCGAATCCCCTGACAGCGAGTACCCCTTTTGGCTCAATACCGGTCGGATCCTGGAACATTGGCATACGCGCTCCATGACCAGACGCGTTCCTGTCTTGCACAGGGCTGTCCCCTCTGCATACGTGGAGATAAATCCTGAAGATGCGGCTGCATTGGGCATTACCAATGGAAGCAAGGTCAGGATCACCTCCAGGAGGGGTTCCCTGGTGATGCGGGCAAGCATCAACGGAAGGGGACGTCCCCCAAGGGAATGGCCTTCGTCCTCTTTTTTGACGAGGCCTACTTGATCAACGAATTGACCCTGGATGCCTTTTGCCCCATATCCAAACAGCCCGATTACAAGAAATGTGCCGTAAAGCTGGAGAGAGCATGATGGAGCATCCTCAAAAGAAGGTGGGCAAGATCTCTACCACTTTTGCCGTAATCTGTTTGCTGGCATTGCCCCTCGTCGCACTCTCCGCCCTCTCTTATGAGGAAAAGGCGACGAACGGTGAAGTGTTAGAAACAGGGCCCCAGGAATTCGATCACAACGGGCGCGCCTTGTTCAAAAGCTATTACCAGCTCACAGTGGATTACCTGCTCGGAACATCCACTGAAAGGACTCTGGCCGAATACTACTCCCGGAGAGAATACCCCGGGGCGCCCCCATTCATCCCCCACAAAGTCAAAGAGGTCAACAGTCAAAAGGTCAACTGCCTGGCATGCCATGCAAAAGGGGTGTGGGCCGAGGAATTTAAGAGACATACGCCCCTTACGCCCCATCCCGAACTGGTGTGAGCTGCAGGCAATGCCACGTGGAAATACAAACGGATGAGTTGTTTGTGGCCAACAAATGGATGAGTCTGCCTCCCCCGCGTCTCGGACGCTCTCACCTTCCCGGGGCACCACCACCCGTTCCCCACGACCTTCAAATGAGGAGCAATTGCATATCCTGCCATGTTGGGCCGGGAGCCGTGGTGGCACTCCGCATAGATCACTTCTCCAGGGGGGATTGCAGGCAATGCCACGTACCAGAGAATCTTACGAATCCCTTTCAGAGAAGATCTGGACTCCAGTAACTCTAGGGCTCTCTTATGAACCGAAAAAAGCCTAAACCTGCTCTTTTCTTGGTCCTACCTGCCTTGTTCCTCCTTTTCTGGGGATGGAAGGCCTATTCAGGACATGAGGGAGTCATGGAGAGCATCCAGAAGGCTACCTCCCCGCCCGGTGATGAGATCCGGGCTCTCTGGGTTCCTCCCCTCCCAGGGAACAGGGTCCTGGTAAAGGGAAAATACCAGGAGAAAGCCTTCTGGACAGAGACTCGCAAGAACAAGATGGAACGCTTCGAATGCAGCCGATGCCACAACAATAGAGAAGTGAAGATCACCCGGGCCGAGGAAATTGCACACGGGGATATTGTCCTAGTTCACGGAGGAAAGGGGGAACCACTATCCTGCTTTACATGTCACAAAAAGGATGAGCGAGACTTTCTGGTCGCCGAAAGAGGGGCCAAGGTGGATATGGACCACAGCTACCGGATGTGCCGGCAGTGTCATTTCAGACAAGAAAAGGATTGGGCGGGCGGCGCACATGGTAAGCGCGTTTCCTATTGGGCGGGGCCTCGAGTCGTGAAGAACTGCACGTCTTGTCACGATCCTCACTCGCCTCGTTTCAAAAAACGATGGCCTAAAACATATTCGCGTCCTCTGCTCAAGTAAGAGAGACGGATGGATTCCGGGAACAGGAAAAACCCAAATAACAAAGGGAACAAAAGATTCCCAGGGCATAGGAAGGTCGGGCGCCGCGACTTTCTCAAGGGGGCTGCGAAGTTCGCTGCCCTGGGAGGCGCTGCCATGGCCTATGGGTGCGGCAGTGGTCTTTACGGCTCAAGTGAGACGTTTTCCCTGAGATGGCAGGAGTTTTTCAAGCGCAATTACCGTCTCATGTCCCAGGAGGAAAAGGACGTAACCGTGCGCCGTATCGAGCGCCTGGCCAAGCTCAAAAGGGGCATAGATATCCAGGTGAGCAACAGAGGCCCCATAGATGGCGTCCTCTTCGGCTACGCATTCAATGTGACCAGGTGCGAAGGATTCATGGAGTGCGTGGCGGCCTGTGTCAAGGAAAACAATCTGGACAGGAGGTCCCACACCCAATACGTCCACGTTTTCGAATTGGCACACGGTGAAATGACACCTGAGCTTGGGGACGGCAAATACTTCCACGAGGTGCCCGTGGAAAGTCATTTCTACATGGGGGTTCAGTGTTTCCAATGTGACAATGCCCCCTGTGTCAAGGCATGTCCCACCAAAACCACCTGGAGAGAGCCTGATGGAATCGTTGTGGTGGATTATGATTGGTGCATAGGTTGCAGGTACTGTATAGCAGCGTGTCCCCACTGGGGACGTCGTTTCAACTGGAACCGACCGTACGTGCCCGTTGAGGAGATTACCAGAAAGCAACATTATCTGGGCAACAGGGTGCGGGACAAGGGAATTACGGAGAAATGCACTTTTTGCGTGCAGCGAACCAGGGAAGCCAGACTCCCGGCCTGTGTTGAGGCCTGTCCGACAGGTGCGAGGGTGTTTGGAAACCTCCTCGATCCTGACAGCGAAATTCGATTTGTCCTCAAGCACAAGAAGGTCTTTCGGTTGAAGGAGGATCTGGGAACTGACCCCAAATTCTGGTACTTCATTGACTAAAAGCCCAATGAGGCAGCCTGAAAGGAGATTGATCAAGCAATCATGGCGAGCTTCCCCAAACGAGGATTGATCCCATTTGTCAGGGACGCTATCCTTTGGAACCTCTCCGGCGGGACTGGTTACCAGCTCTTCCTGTGCGGATTAGGCGTTTCCATGCTCCTGGGTCTCTATGCCTACCTCGTCCAGGCGAATCTGGGCCTTTCCGTTACCAACATGTCAAACATCGTGAGCTGGGGATTCTATATTGCCAACTTCACCTTTCTCGTGGGTGTGGCTGCCGCAGCCGTCATGTTGATCTTGCCCGCCTACATCTTTAAGGACAAGGATCTGCATAAGGTGGTGATCGTCGGCGAAGGCGTGGCCGTTGGGGCGCTGGTCATGTGTCTGATGTTTATCGCCGTGGATCTGGGCAACCCTTTGAAGGCCTGGCATCTCATACCAGGCATCGGAATCTTCAATTGGCCCTCGTCTTTGCTGACGTGGGACATCATTGTACTGAACGGTTACCTCGCCCTCAACCTCCTCGTCCCAGCCTATATCCTTTACTGTCAATATAACGACCGCAGGCCCGACGAGAGGAAATATCGTCCCTTCGTGTTTGTCTCTATATTTTGGGCCTTTGGGATCCACCTGGTGACGGCCTTCCTCTACCAGGGGCTCCCCGCAAGGGCCTTCTGGAACAACTCCTTGATGGGCCCCAGGTTTCTGGCGTCCGCCTTTGCCGCTGGCCCGGCCCTCATAACCATGGTGCTGGTCATAATTCGTAGTGCAACGACCTTCAAGATTGAAAGCCGCATCTTCAACAAACTGAGGCTTATCATAGTTGTCTCCGCAATCATTAACCTCATTATGCTCTTTCCGAGGTCTTCAGGGAGTTCTATTTCCCTACCCATCACAGTTTGCCTGCAATATACCTCTACTTCGGTCTCAAGGGATACAATGCTCTGGTCCCGTGGATTTGGACGGCAATAACAATGAATCTCCTGGGGACCCTGACCCTGGCCTTTAACCCGGGCCGAAACAACCCCAAGGTCCTGTTCCTCGCATGTGTCCTGCTCTTTCTTGGCATTTGGATCGAAAAGGGCATGGGCTTGATCGTGCCGGGCCTCGTTCCATCGCCCATGGGGGAAGTGACCGATTATGCGCCCAGTGTGGTTGAGATCACCATAACGGTGGGAATCCTGGCTACCGGGATCTTTGTGGTCACCGTGCTCATCAGACCCTTCCTGATTATTCAGCAGAGGTTTGAACAGAGGTAGATTTGTCGAGCCTCCCCCTGGGAAGGAAGATGGAGCCCAAAACCTGCTCAAGGCTCGGGGAATCCTTTGGGAGGGGCAGACTCCTCACTCTCCGATGATCTTGATGAGGATCCTTTTTCGTCTCACCGTCATCCCATCCGAGCGCCCAGCGCCTGTATATCCGGGCCACGATGCGTAGGCGTTCCCTGTCAATCGCCATGTTTAACACCTCCCAGGAACTCGGCCAGGTTGGACTGCCGCAGGCCCAGCTCGCAAATCATTGACTCCAGGAGCCGGACGGCAATCTGCCCGTCGCCCGACTCCCAGGCTTGCTGGATTTTCTTCCAGTTCATCGGCTTCTCCTCCCGCTGTGGGCCCAGGTCCTGCGGCCTGATTCTCCACACCTTGGGCGCGAGGTCTTCCAGTTCGTGCTCCGAGAAATAGCCCCACTCGTCCACAAATCCCTGCACAAGACCGAACCAGAGTTCATCGCTGTCCTTGACCCTCTCCACGCCGAACCAGAACCACCCCGAGAAGGACTCCCACCCCTTCAGGACCTTCCTTCCGTTGATGTAAAGGTGGCCGCCCCGCTGCTCAAACCGCGCCTTCATAGTTCCACCTCCAGCCCGTTGTCCACTATCATGTCCATGAAGCAGCTCGCACAGAGCCCTTCCTCGTCTATTGGGTTCGTGGGAAGGAGTAGACAACGCTGACCTTCCAGTTGCAGCAGGGGCACTTTTTCTCGTCAGGGAAGTGCTTGCGCATTACCTTCATGCTTTCACCTCCCTAATCAATTCGGCTATACGGTCCTCGATCTCGTAATACTCGCTGCCGCACAGGATGCCCCTGTATTCCCCCTCTTCGTCCTCTGGGTTCTCGATTTCCACTCCCTTGCCGTAAAGGTATTCCTCGAAAACCGAGAGAATCTCTGCCGCTGTTTTTCTGATGTCGTCCATCAAACTCACCTCCATTCTCTTTCAGGACTCCCTTTCGGTCGCCCCTGATTTTTCTGTTTACTGTTGGGAACCGCCTGAACCGGAGAAGGAGATGTCGCTGCGGGGAAAAGATATAAAAAGAGGAATGGCCTTCTTTCCCTTTTCGAGGCCCCTTTTTAATCTTTTCAGGAAGTTGGTGAGGAATGCGGCGAGCTCTTGGAGGGTTTAGCGCCGCAACCCCTTGAGGGTGCGGCCTAGCCAACGCTTTTGTAATAAAACTCATTGCGAGGAGGCAGAAGATTCCCACGATGCCGAATAGAGACGGCTCGCGGTCCTCCTACTTGCCCCAATCTCCTTTTAAATCTACCTCTTTCATGTTAGATTAACGATATTGAGTTGAATCCACTCATAAAGGGGACCGCCATGTGTGGGAATGAAAACAAAACTCAATGGGACAATAAAGCAATAAATGCCGTCAGGGAGGAAAAAGAAAGACACAGAGATAGTGAAGACCTTGAAGGGATGCAGGACATCCTTGAAAGCGTAATACTGAAGACCAGCCACCTACCCCTGGAATTCATCCAGAATGCCGAAGACGAGAAATCATCCACGGTCGGCTTCCATTTGTATGATTCAGCCCTGATTATTTACAATGACGGACGGCCATTCCGTATCGAAGAAGACAGAAACGACATCAAAGGCTTCTGTTCAATCGGTCTTTCTCAGAAGTATAAGAAGGGAATAGGATTTCTCGGTGTAGGGGCAAAGACAGTCTTTACAATCACGAGAAAGCCCTGGGTTGTGTCAGGTAAATACAATTTTACTGTGGAAAATATGCTTTACCCCTCTCCTCAAAGTGAATTCCCACCATTGTCCTTCCCTGTCGCCCAGAATCTCCCCGATTTTCCGAAAAGAGGGGCTATTTTCTATTCCCCATTACTCCCTGACACACAAGGGAAAAGGGATACAAGCTACATAAATGAAATCCTCGGGAACATGGACCAAAGTGTCATTATGTTTCTTGATTCGGTCGAGACTGTCGAGGTTAGAGACTTCAGACCCAATGGGAGCTTAACAACTTTCAAGAGATCGCCGATAGAATCCTATGTTGAAGATGACCCTGACCGCCCTGGGGGTTATACATGCAAGAAGATTCGAATTTCAACCCAAACGTCTGGGGAGACTAAAGACACTCAGATTACAACAACTGACTGGATTGTGGGGAACCTGAATATAAGTATATCTGGAGATGCAAAGAAAAATCTGCCGCCCAGCAAGTTATATGACAAAAAGCGGGCTAGTAAGATGACTAGAGTTTCAGTCGCCATCCCCATCAACAGAGGCGAAAACCAACTGTATTCGCTCTACTGCTATCTGCCGCTAAGAGAGTCACTCACAGGCCTTCCAATTATTCTTCAAGGCGATTTCATACCTGAAGCAGACAGGAATCATATCCGCACAGATTTACTCTGGAACACCGAGATACTGGAAAGCTTAGGAGCTCTTCTTGCAAAGGTCATTCAGACATGCTCGGAAAGTAATCAGGTAGACTTCCAACTTCCTGATTTGGTGCCATGGGAAAGCGATATCAGTCCCTTTCTGGAACCATTTGTCAAATCCTTCAAGGGTCACCTTCTCAATACCAGATTCAAGCTGGGGGATTCCGCTAGTTCCATTGAATTAAAGGATTACATTATTTGTAATCCGGACACAAGCTACTTGTCTCAAGAAGACCTAAGGCCCGTCCATTTGAACAATCATTTTCGTCTTTTCCTCGGCCCCAATCCCAATTCGAAGCTCAGACGATGCCTGGAATGGATCGGGGTGCGAACGCTGAGCGCAAACGATATATTTAAAGTCATGCTGGAAAGAGAAAAAAGTGGGGCTGCCAATCCAGTTTGGGTCTTTAACTGTTACTATAGCCTGGCAAAGGCTGACGAGAGAGATGAGATCGACGCCGAACTCCTCGAGCTCATGAAAAATCGTTCGTGGCTGCTCACCAACAGAAGGGGGTTTACCAAACCACACGACCTTTTGTATTTCAGAATGCCTAGGGCAAAAAAGGAAATACAACACATAGAAGATTTTGCAGAGGTTGAATTTCTGCATCCAATTTTCACCACATTCGGAGGTAGCCGCAAATATGGCGTTGACAAGGAAAAAAGGGATGTAATCCGGCAGTTCTTAATAGACACGTTCTCGGTCAAAATTCTCGAAGACGAAGGACACCTCATAAGAAACCTTGTAGTTCCTCTCCTCAGTTCAAACGAGCTATCTCCCCAGAAACGAGTTCAGCATTTTACTGCCCTGTTGTTCTACCATGAAAAGCTCCAGAAAAAACTGATGAAAGATGCGGGTCACAGAACCGATTTCGAAAAAGGAAAGAAACGTCTCCAAGAGAGATGCAAGAACATACTCGTTCCCGCTACCACATATGATATCAAGCAGAGGAAGCAGGTATCGTCAGGCCTGATACCTTTAGAGCAGGTGTACATTCGAGGGAATCCAAATCGTTCAGGGCCAGCATTTTCTATATTGGGGAGGACACCATGTGCCTATTTCCTCTCAACATCATTTCTTAATAAAGTTTCTAAACGTTTGCAATCCGATCAAAGGGAGACCGTCGCTGCTCTCGAGGCCATAGGTATAACATCAAACCTGAAGATCTTAGAGAAGAAATACAAGGAGAGTGATGCCACCCCGTTCCCGGTCAATACGAATCTGGTAGACTGGAGTCTTACTGACCACCAGGTGCCAGGGCTTGATAGGCTAGATGTGGTTGCATTAGCAGAGGACCCTGAGACTGTTCATATCATTCTTAAGGAGCTTTCTAGTCAGTACAAACACAAAGATCATGCGAACGATTTCCTGACGGCTATTTTTAGGTCAAGTAAGAGCTATAGCCGGCACGAATCTAGCGTAGCCAGAGCCCTGAAAAGGGTGAAGCTGAAGGCCAGGGATCGTGATCCGTACCACCTAAAGGATTTCGTCTCTGGCGCAAAATTTACTGAACTAATCCCAAACCACAACCTCCTTCTCCCCTTTAACACTAAGGGCATGGATAAGTTCCTCAGCGCTTTACAAGTGAAAGCCGAGCCTTCACAAGAGGAACTAATCAGCGCCATAAAGGACTTGAAGACGCAATATGGCCAGAAAGGAGGAAATCTCCCTCGTTCGGACATTGAGCGCCTATGCAAAATTTATCAGGAGCTATCCAACTACGAATCTGCACAGCCGGAGATCTATTTGAGGTCGCCATATTTTGACTCATGCTGGTTTAAGCCAGAAGAGTGCTACTGGTCAGACCCAACCACCCAGTTCAGAAAATATCATCCTGTAATAGGTGATTTTTACAAGAAAATAGGGTTTGACAAGCCGCAAATTTTCAAAAAGTTCGGTGTGAATCCTTATCCGTCTGTAGAGGATATCTTTGGTAGAATATCGGGGCTGAGAAAAAACATCAATAAGAGAAAAAACTTGCCCACCCACGAAGAGATAAATGAATTGAGATGTTATTACAAGTACCTGAGCGGGAAAGAGATACCGGAGAAGCTGATAAGCAGAAAAATGTTTCTCACCGACTCCGGCATCTTGGTTGACGGTAGCAGCATTTACACTTCACGTAATGTGGAACTTCATAAGTTTTTTGCAAGAGAAATGCCTCAATTGATACTTAACAGAAATTTAGCGCAAGACTTTCCGCCTCTTTTGGAAAAAGTTTTCGGGGTAAAACCTGTTGAAGCAACAATAGACAGCAAGACTATTCCATTTGGTACAGAGAATCATGATTTGACTGTGAAGTTAAGACTTCTGATTAGAATGGTGGCGACTTATGAGTTTTATAATAAGAAGGAAAATACCCAAGAACCTCACTTCACCGAACTCCAAGAACTCAGCGAAAGCATTAATGTTGTGGATGTAGAAAAGATCGAACTTAAAGTGAATTTGAATGGTTCTCGAATCCCGGTTCTATTACACACACTATTCTTGGATAATAGGTTGTACCTCACTGATATAAGGGACAACGAACGGTTGCTATCAAGAATTCAAGAGTATGGATTGGTCAGTATACTTAGAGGCTGCTCTAACGATGCCCTTAATTTTGCAAATCAGATTATAGCGGATGGAATTGACATCGACAGTATGCAAGAATCCTTTTTCAAACAGGGATTCTCTAGAGAGTATATAAAGAATTTCCTTGCAGAGATGCGCATAACAGACGAATTGAAGTTTGAAAAACCGAAAACTGCAGAAAAAGACGAACATAAAGAAGCGACCGATACTGATACAGCGGAGGACGAGAAGAAGGAAGATCAGGTAAAAAAGAGACAAAAAAAGAAAATTGACGATGTTGTGCCTGAACTTGCAGATCCGTTTGAGTATGAAATAGAGAGCATAAAGGAATCAGAGTTCTTGAATGGAAGGGGAAAGGAAATCGGGTTCAGAAAGCGGAGCAAGGCAAAGGGAAAATCTCGGTCCACTGTGCCACCTCCGCCTCCCCTGTCCACCTTAGGCGTCCAAGAGAGAGGTATAGAATTCGTAAAAATGGCTTGTAGGGAAATTTTCGGGATAGAAAACGAGGGTGATATCAAGGACGTTCACAGGGATTTGAAGGAATATGATATTATCCTCTTTCCCAAAAGTGACAGGAAATACGTTGAAGTTAAAGCATCGCTTTCCGATCCCTCTCCTGCACTCACCAGAGATGAATTTGAAAAGGCGAAGGAAGAAAAAGAGAACTACTACCTGTTTCTGGTGGGAAACATAGAAACCAAGGCCGGCGATGTTTATGTTCGGTATATTCCCAACCCGGCATCACACAACCATGTCAGGCTTGGTGGAGCGCGACTCAAGGATATCAAGTGGGAAGATTGGGGTAATGTTAAGTTCGCAAGGAAAACAAAGAAAGAGCACCCTAGTGAAATTTAGCTTATCCTTCCTTCTCGCCTTCGCTTATGCTGAATCTGGGTCATGAACTCGGGGCAGATACTTATCACCTTCATGATTCTTCGGATTGCCCTCGCCCTGCACGGGTTTTTCTCTTTCTGAACGCCGCAAAGGGGTCACCACGGGGTCACATGTTCCCTAACCTGCTGATTTTACAGGCATGTCCAGGGCTTCGAATCCCCCTGCCTCTACCAGAGCTGTTAACCATTCGATCATATTTTTGTTTTTTCCTCTCATAGACTTTAATACACACAATCGTGCTGCAGGCCGTCCCATACGGGAATCATTTTTTCTCCCCTTTTCTACTGACAGCATGCTAAATTATTGATATCATTCCGTGCATGTTGTGCATATTGTGAATAAAAAGAAAACTAGGTGCCCAGAGATACACTGTGATTTTAACGGGTTATACGCCGTTTTTCATTGAAGCACAACTTTCTTGGGAGCAGGGTGTCGGGGGTTCAAATCCCTTCGCCCCGACCATGAATTGGTGTGACAAGTTAGCCTTTCAAAATATGTTGAAACCGTAAGGGACTCGGGGGCTCTTGGAGGAGGTGAACTTGTTTCAGTGGGCCCCTGTCTGCATAGCTCAAAGGCCAGGGGGTCGAATAGCTATTTCCCTCATCACCATGAAAGGGAATCCGGGCATGACAAGGACGTTACCGATCGCCCGGCCGGCACGCTATAGGGCATTCATCAGGGTGTATTTCACCTCCGGATAGAGATTGCCGAGCCCGAAATCAATGGAAACAGCCAAAATGCCACGAAAATCCTATGATAGTCGAGCGTCGACCCGCTCCTTGATCTTGCCAATATTCACCACAAGAAAATCTTCCCAAGACCTGTCCCTCAGCTTAGTTCTTAGGATCTCCCCGAGGGCCTTGAAGAAGCGGAAGCCTTCTCCCTGCTTTTTCCCGCCGTAGATCGCCACTGGCTCACAAACGAACTTGTTTCCCTCTTCTGTTGAAGTATTTATGAATATCAATACATTGGGAGGTTTCTTTGGCTCTCCTGGGAAGATGTCCCCGCTTGTCCCGGCTGCCCCCATCCTTGTATGAATCCACAGTTTTATGAGCACTGCAGCCTCTTCACCGGACAAGGATCGCTCCTTGAGCAAGTAATCGAAGAGAGCGATCTGATATACATCGAATCGGCTAAAGACCCCTTTTGTTTGCCGGCTGGTTACGCCTCGCTCATGCCCAAGAACAGAGCAGATATTCATGCAATCCTGGAGGTGTCCTTTTGGTATACCCAGCTTTTGAATAATATCACCCATTGAAAATTGGTCCTTGGAGTCCCCCATATTTCTCTACCTCCTCATCCTTTCAATGTTCGTTGGACGGGATTTCACGGGCCCTGCTTCTTGAGCATCAATGCATCCTGTCGATCAATCGGAATAGTTTTCCTGCCCAGGATCATTCTTGGCGTGATCTTTCTTCCCTTGCCGCCGCTCCAACTTTTCCTTGGCTTTTTTCTTTCGTTTAAGCTCTTTCTGATGCTTTTTGAAGCTATGATTGTTGCGCTTTGCCATGATCCTCCTTTCTCGGCGTCATGCCCGTCTACCGCCTTCGCCTTACCTTCCCCCTCTCCTGCCACCGCCAAAGCCTCCTCTGCCACCGCGATTTTCATTGCGCGGGCGAGCAGTATTAACCCTTAGCGTTCGTCCCCTGAGTTCTTTCTCGTTCAAGGCATCAATTGCAGACAGGGCTTCAGTTCGATTGGGCATCTCTACGAATCCAAACCCCTTTGATCTGCCGCTGTAGTTGTCCATAATAATCCTGACCGATTCGATCTCCCCAAAGGCCCCAAACGCCTTTTGCAAATCCTCTTCAGTCACCTCATAGGCCAGGTTACCCACATAGATATTCATCTTTGCCCTCCTCGTCGAAATGTGTTCTCTGGTTCTTCAGCCCCTGGCTATCCATTCATCAATCGCCTCTTTATCGAATCGCCAGACCCTGCCGATACGAATTGAGGGGATCTTCCCCTCCTTCGAAAGCTTGCAGATCGTTATTGTGTGTAATTTGAGATACTCTGAGATTTCTTTGGTTGTCATGATCTGTGCCAAGATCGTTTCTCCTCTCTTGTCCCTGCCCCTTTGATAGAGCAAAGGGATGAAACGGTTTGCCCCCTGGAGCGCTCCCCGCCTCACGGCGAGGAGTCCCACAGATTTGCATTCACGGGAAAAAGCGCGGACCTCTTGGACCTATCCTGCTCAAACACTCCTACCCGAGGTGTTTCACATTTCGAGCTTCATAAGACGCCTCGCACACTCATCGGCAACATCATAATCGGACTCCTTCTCTCCTGGCATGACCGCCCACCCCTGTTTTTTTACGTAATCCGATCTTTGCCAGGAGTCCAATTTTTCCAACTCCTTGAGCCGCTCTTCCCTGTTCGGATCTTTCATAAACTGGGCCACACAAATCGGTGCCAGGCGCTCGACCACGGCCTTGTCAGCAATATCCTGAGCCATGGATTTGGCTGAGCCACTTGTAACCACCCATCCTGCAGAGAATATGACAATAAGCAACACCACCATACCAACAGCCACACCCCATCCAAAGGGTTTTATGTATTCCTTTTTCATACTGACTCCTCTCAATTCGATAGAGTTTATGATGTGAGCCTCCCCGCCGAATGAAAGGGAGGTCTAATTCCCAAAGCCAAGGAAATCTTGTCTTCGGGTCGTTCCGATAGCTGACAACTACCATCCATCGGTTAAGGTCTGCGTCGCCCGAATAGTAAAATGAGGCTGAAAGATGGGAGCAGAATGAACAGGAAAACGCTCGTCAATAACAAAGGGGAAGGGCAAAGGGATCTGCTTCTTGCACCTTTAAGGTATTGTACAAGCACCTCCTTTCCAGCGTCATAACTCTGGCTCCCAATGGGCCACCTATACCATTAGGAGGACCGTCAAGGCACTTGTGGTTCTTCCTTCACGAGAAAATCCTTTCTTGGGCCTAAAGACAAACGACTAAAAGCCTCTGATCAAAACAATATGGTGTGCTGTAAGGTTGAGTTGATATTTGATTGGTCAAAAGGGCTATAGATAAGGCTTCCGGCGATGCCGTAATGATCCACGAGCACCCTAGAAGCCTCTCCTGAATACCGCCCAATGCTCCCCTTTTTTAAGTATAACCCTTGGAGGCCTTGGCCATCACGTGGTTACTAAGCAGTTGTTGAAGCTGGGCAACACTCAAACTCCGTGTTATGAATCTCCCCTGTATGCTACCAACGCCCTCCTGGACACGGAGAGCGAAGCAGAGAAAAAGCAAATTATTATCAAGCACCCTCATCTTGACTTAAAAGAACCTAAAATACCCTAATTCTTAATTTATAACTCATTCTATTTTAGCCAACAAAATATGTCAAGGTTTTATTTCTTTATTTTAATCTTCCTTCCATGATAAGGCCGGTTGCGAGATATCTTCCCGGCGATAAGCCCAATTCTCAACGACCTCTTTTTGAGGTGTAAAGCCCTTATTCCCCGATGATCTTGACCAGGACTCTTTTTCTCCTCCGGCCGTCAAACTCCCCGTAGAAGATCTGTTCCCAGGTCCCAAAGTCCAGCCTCCCGGCCGTGACCGCGACTACCACCTCCCGGCCCATGATCTGCCGCTTCATGTGCGCGTCCGCGTTGTCCTCGCCCACATTGTGGCGATACTGGGACACGGGTTCATGGGGGGCCAGCTTTTCCAGCCATACCTCATAGTCATGGTGCAGGCCCGATTCGTCATCATTGATGAAGACCGAGGCAGTGATATGCATGGCATTGACCAGTGTTATTTACCACGATATAGTGATGGTATTGGGATGAGTATTTACAAGCTATCTTGCCCGATGATATAAGGGTATAGGAAATTACGAGGTAAGGAATTGACCTTGTAAAAAT
>JAFDHO010000039.1 GCA_019308745.1 Deltaproteobacteria bacterium | reverse complement strand
CAGGTCTATGCCAAATACACGGATCAGCCTCTAACTGAAAATTCTTGATCCGGCCTCCCGGGTTTTCTTTCGGCAACACTATTTCTCGTTTAATCCTTATATCGGAATTCCAGGAGCTGAAAAGCAAGACTTGTTAAAATGACAGGGAAGTTGTATATTGCATCGAGAATATCCTGATCTCCCCTCAGACGCTCTACGTCTTATGGAACTGATGAATAATTATCTATGATTTGAAAGAATTACCGACAATGACGAGAATCTACATTTTGAATGGACCTGACCAGGGAAAGGTGTTCGATTTCGAAAAGGACACTATTTATGTCGGTCGTTCCTCGGATAACGATCTCCAGATCCTCGACAGGACCGTGTCACTCAAGCACTTGAGAATAAAGAGAACGACGGGTGGCAGATATCTTTTGACAGACCTCAAGAGCCAGAATGGGACCTTTTTCAACGGCAACTTCTTGAGTGCGGGAATTGACCTGGAAGTAAGAGAAGGTGTGCCGATCATGATCGGAATGAGCATCATCTGCATTGGTCAAGGATGCCGGGAACACCTTTCTTCATTCGCTGGGCCGTCCGTGTTGGAGGGCGCCCTCGACGGGAATAAGGTCATCTTTGAGGAAAGACGCCATGGGACAGATCAAAAGCGACGTGAATTAATCTACAGGATCTACGACGTCTTGATGAAAGAAGACATAAAGGAGGCATTGGAGGGCGTCATAGATAACATCTTCCATCTCCTCAAAAGGGTCGACCGGGCCGCCATCGTGGTTTCTGATCCGGAAAAGGAAGGCTTAAGAAAGGTCATTTTCAAATCGAGGAAACCGTCGGACGACGCTCAACCCGTATATTGCAGTGACATTGTTGACAGAGTCTTAGAAAAGGGGAAGGCAGTGGTCATTTCAGACTGCCGTGCCGGGGTGGAAGAGGACCTGGCAGAAACCTTGAGAATCCTTAGAATTGAGTCCGTTATGTGCGTTCCTTTGATTGGCATATCAAAGATCATAGGGGCCTTCTATGTCGATTCATTGAATAAGCCCTATGGTTTCAGGAAAGAGGACCTTTCCCTGTTCTACGATCTGAGCAGGCGAACCGCAATGGCCATTGAATACGGGTGGTTCACCTCAAAACTATAAGAGGGAGGACGTTGCTGACAATTTGCGCAAGTCCGCCCCGAACTGGCCATCCGATTGACTGTTGAACACGGTCTGTCGTCTGCGGAAGCCGCTCAGCAACTCGGGATCACCACCTCAACCGTAGCAAGAATTATCGATCGAAACAGGAAGTTAGTATAAACAATCAAGAACCTCCCTCAGATCACTCAGATCCGTCACATTTCAGCTCTCCGAGATAGTCCGACGTGTCCTCAGATTTCTGTACAAAGCCGACCTAAAAGTCATCACTGTTCTTCATCCCTTCTGTACTAAAGCAGAACGGTGCACACGGATTTCTTGTTGTGTTGTACGGAATTGTAGGACGTCTTCCAGACCCTCGTAATCCTTGGCCACCATTACCGGTAATATATTGACAATACAAGCATAATTAGTACCTATGGTAGTTTTCTACAGTTGACCCGGCAGAGCTAGGCACAGTGTCAAAAAGCTTGACTTATCATCCGACGTTATGTACCGTTAGTGAAGAAGATTTATTGGAGGTGATTTTTTATGGCAGCCAAGAAAGAAATCGAAATCAAGCTGAGGGGAAAGAGGTTCCAAATCAGCCCTGCTGAAGCCCAGAAATTTCTGAGGACATCCGGGTATGGGAAAGATGGCCATACCAAGGGCAAGGCGCCGAAGTATTTTGTGGTTGTCGGAGGAACAAAAATGCCAATTAAGCAGGCGCTCAAAAGGATCATGGATAAAAAGGGGCTTGGCCTTACCATTCTGGACATTACCACGAAAGACGCTGTCGGCATATTCAGGAGGCTGCATTTTCCAATAGTCGTCGAAGGGGGCGCTAAAGGGTCAAAGAGCTCAATTATGAAGTATATCGGAATGTTCGACTTTGAGGGTTCTTCCGTGGAAGACAAGAGGAAACTATATGATCATCCTTGATACATCGTTCATTGTATCTCTCCTGAACAAGAGAGACGTTCATCACTCGAAAGCAATAGAAATGCTGGAGGGTCTGGACGAAACCGAAGAGCTCGCCATCCACCCCCTAGTACTCCAGGAGACCATCAGTGTGATTGCCAGGAAATGCAGGGGACAGGCATTCATCTGCAAAGAGTGGCTGGACAAAATTGAGGAATTTATGAGTACACTGAGAATAATAGAGTTTTCCTCGGATAGGAGGAACATTATAGACGTTATGGCAAAGGCAGACTGTGAGTTGAGCTATATCGACGCTGTGTTAGTTCTTACAAGCAGCCACTTGAGAGCACCAGTACTGACCTTCGACAAGATTTTGCTCTCATTCTGCAAGCAAGGATGAATAAAGATGGGGCAGATCTTTCTCTCTCGAATTAAAGCACTCCCCAGTGCCTCACGGGCTTATCCCAGCAATCGCCTGTCCAGGGACCGGTACTGGATGGCCTCTGCGACATGAGAAGAGTTGATATTCGGGTCTTCATCTAGGTCGGCTATGGTCCTGGCGATCTTGAGTATCCTCGAATGGGCCCTGGCACTCAACCCGAACCTGTCCATGGCCCTCTCAAGGAGGTCCCTGGAATCTTCATCCAGCCGGCAGAACTTCTTGAGTTGCCGGGTCGACATGCCCGCATTGGTGTGCACCCTGGATCTCTTAAAGCGCTCCGTCTGGATGTATCTGGCCCTTCTCACCTTCCGGAAGATCTCTTCCGATGACCTGCCCCCTCCATTGCCCGTGAGATCCTTGAACCGGACCGGCGGGACCTCCATGTGGATATCGATCCGGTCCATGAGGGGCCCGGAGATTTTGTGGCGATAGCGCTGGACCTGGAGTGGGGTGCACCTGCAATCGTGCTTCACATCTCCCAGGAATCCGCACGGGCATGGATTCATGGCGGCGATAAGCATGAAGCTGGCGGGGTAAGTGACGGTGAAATTCGCCCTCGCAATGGTTACGTGCCCATCTTCCATGGGTTGTCTGAGAACCTCAAGGGCGTTCTTTTTGAACTCGGGCAGTTCGTCCAGGAAAAGGACTCCGTTATGAGCCAGGCTGACCTCGCCGGGCTTCGGGTTCTGTCCTCCCCCGATGAGCCCGATATCAGAAATGGTGTGGTGGGGAGACCTGAAGGGTCGTTCTTGAATGAGGCCATCTCCTCTGGGCATGAGTCCCATAACGCTGTAAACCTTTGAGGTCTCCAGGGCCTCATCGAAGCTCAGTTCAGGTAGGATCGTATGGAGCCTCTTGGCCAGCATGGTCTTGCCCGCACCCGGCGGGCCGACCATGATCATGTTGTGCCCCCCTGCTGCGGCGACCTCCATGGCCCTCTTTGCGCTTTCCTGGCCTTGAACTTCACTGAGGTCGACCTGATCGACGCCCCTGCGCAATAGGCTGGCACGATCCACTCTATAAGACCGGATTTCAATATGCCCTGAAAGGACCTCCACGAGCTCAGAGAGAGTTCTGAGGGGGTAGACATTGATGTCTTGGACGACAGCGGCCTCGTTTGCATTGTCAAGGGGAAGAAAGACACCTGCCAGGCCCATCTCCTTTGCGGCAATCGCCACGGGGAGGGCCCCCTTTATGGGCCTGATAAGTCCATCCAGGGAGAGCTCGCCCAGGAAAAGGTATCCCGCAAAGGAATCCTTTGACACCAGCCCGGTTGCCGCGAGTATGCCGAGGGCCATCGGGAGATCAAAGGCAGAGCCTTCCTTCTTTATGTCGGCAGGTGCCAGGTTGACGGTTATCCTGTCCGAGGGGAAGGTGTACCCGGAGTTCTTGATGGAGGCCTTGACCCTTTCTTTGCTTTCCCGGACAGCTCCTTCCGGGAGCCCGACAGTGGAAAAAGAGGGAAGCCCCTTGGTGATATCGACCTCGACCTCAACAAGGTAGGCGTCGATACCGATCACGGCGCTGCTCAGGATTTTTGCCAGCATGGAAACTTTGCGTCTAAGACGAAATGTCAAATGAGGTTATCAGCAACAGCCTGCGCGCAAACGAGAAACCGGAGTCCTTGAGCGAATGAACTTTTCAAGATTTCTGGAAGGGGTTCATTCGGCGCGAAAAAGGAAAATAGACAGGAATCGTACTACTAATTCCATTAGATTATCAAGTGGTTGCAGAAAATCCAGGGCGATATTGAATTTTTCTCAATATGCTTTACATTTATCACCAAGCGTGGTAAATATTCAAGTTTATTTAAAATAGTCACTGTTTCTTTTCGAACCTGCGGCTCGTGTCTGCTGCCGGCGCCTGATCCAGGGCGCCTGCCTCTAAGGCGATAGGTTACAGAATCTATCTGTGTCTATATAATAAGAGGAGATTGGAATGGCAAGAATTACCGTTGAAGACTGTCTGAAAAATGTCGATAATCGATTCACCCTCATCCATATGGCGGCAAAAAGGGTGAGGCAGCTGAGAAGGGGCGCAGAGCCCACAATCGTCTCGAAAAACAAGGACATCGTGGTCTCCTTGAGAGAAATCGCCTCGGGGAATATCAAGAAGCTGGACAAGCAGGAGATAGCGCCCCTTCAAGAGGGTGAGGGGCAGCCTCCCCAAGAAAGAGCGGGAGATCTGCCTGGGGATGCATCTCAAGAGACCGAGGAGGCCGGGGAATCAGAATCCTCTGAGGACGTCTGATAATGTACAAAAGAGATTATTACGAGATCCTGGGCGTTTCGCGGGGTGCAGGAGAAGAAGAAATCAAGCGGGCTTATAGAAAATTGGCCATGAAATATCACCCCGACCGCAACCCCAACGACAAGGAGGCCGAAGAGAGATTCAAAGAGGCCGCAGAGGCTTATGAGGTCCTGAGAGACCCTGAGAAGAGGCAGATCTATGACAGATTTGGTCATGAGGGACTTGAGGGGACCGGCTTCAGGGGTTTTTCCGGCTTTGATGACATCTTTTCGAGCTTTAGCGATATCTTTGAAGATTTTTTTGGTTTCGGCACGAGAAGGGGACGCCGAACAAGGGCCAGGCAGGGAAACAGCCTCAGGTATGACCTGAGCCTGACCCTTGAAGAGGCGTTTCACGGCAAGGAAAGAGAGATAGTCTTTAACAAATGGGAGAGCTGTGACCAGTGCCAAGGAACGGGCCTATCACCCGGAACCGACCCTGAGGTTTGTACAACCTGTCAGGGAAGAGGCCAAGTTGTTCGGAGCCAGGGCTTCTTTCAGATCAGCACTACGTGTCCGACCTGCCATGGGGAAGGCCGGGTAATAACGAACCCTTGCCACGAATGCAATGGCAGCGGCAAGGTCAACGTAGAGAAAAGGATCAACCTGAAGATCCCGGCAGGGGTGGACACGGGTTCCCAACTGCGACTCAGGGGCGAGGGTGAACCCGGAGAGTACGGAGGTCCCCCGGGGGATCTCATCGTGGTGATCCACGTGGAAAAACACCCGTTCTTTGACCGGGACGGCGACCATTTGATTTGTGAAGTCCCCGTCTCCTTTGTTCAGGCGGCCCTGGGGGACAAGATCATGATCCCTGTACTTGGCGATGGGGGCACAAAGGAACTGTCCATCCCGAAAGGGACTCAACCTGGTGAGGTCCTCAGGCTGTCCGGATATGGTATGCCTAACCTCCACAGGGACAAGAGAGGCGATCTCTTTGTCAAGGTCGCCGTGAAAATTCCGCAAAAATTGACCCAGCGTCAGCGGGAGCTCTTGGAAGAGTTCAAGAAAACAGAAGACGAGAAGAAAAAGGGAAACCACTTCTGGCAAAAATTTAGAAGACAGTAAAGGATGCTTTCGGCCATGTTGACCAAGAAGAAAAAGGAATTCTTCAAGAAATTGCTCAATGAGCGCCTGGATGAACTCCTCACCGAGGCGAACAAGACCGTCAGTGGAATGACCCTGCACAAGGAGAACCTGCCTGATCCTACTGACAGAGCCTCCTTGGAGTCGGATAGGAACTTCACCCTGAGGATAAGGGACCGGGAGAGAAAGCTCATAGGAAAGATCAAGGATGCACTCGAGAGGATCGAAAACGGCACCTACGGTATCTGTGAGGAATGCGGAGAGGAGATTTCAGAGGCAAGATTAAAGGCCAGGCCCGTGACCACGCTGTGCATAGAATGCAAGAAGAAGCAGGAGATGGATGAAAGGCTGAGAGGCCTCTAGCAAGGTGCAATTTATATCCACGAGTCCTAGCCGGTACAGGTCCAGTGGCCGGCTTTTTTGTTTCAGGATCCTGTGCTATCATTTGATCCATGACTAGGGCTGAGAAAAAAAGAAGAGACGATTCACCGGTCCGAGAGGCGCAGGAGGAGATAATCACGACCCACGTCAATGCGGACTTTGATGCCCTAGCATCCATGATCGCAGCAAAGAAGCTTTACCCTGACGCGAGACTCGTCTTCCCTGGTTCTCAGGAACGAAACCTCCGGAACTTCTTCCTCCACTCCACGTCCTACCTGTTCGACTTCACAAAGATTAAGAGGGTGGATTTTGACGGGATAAGGCGGCTGATCCTCGTGGATACCCGCCAGAGGAGCAGGATAGGAAAATTCGCTGAAATACTGGACAATGAGGACCTGGAGATACATATCTATGATCACCATCCGGACTCGGAAGAAGACATCCATGGCGAAGTGGAGATCATCAAGGAAGTCGGTTCCACCACGGCCATCCTGACCGAATTGATCAGGGAAAAGGGGATCTTTTTGACACCAGACGAAGCCACTATTATGAGTCTCGGAATTCACGAGGATACCGGGTCCTTCACCTTCTCATCCACGAGACCCGAAGATCACCGGGCTGCGGCTTGGCTTTCAGAACAGGGGGCAAACCATAATCTCATCTCTGATATGTTGACCAGGGAACTCAATGCAGAGCAGGTCTGGCTGCTAAACGACCTCACCAGATCGGCAACAACTCTCGTCATCAATGGAATCGAGGTGATCGTCTCAAAGATCATCAGCGACTTCTACATCGGAGATTTTGCGGTCCTGGTACACAAATTCATGGAGATGGAAAACCTTAACGCCATTTTTGCCCTTGCCCAGATGGAAGACAAGATATACCTCGTTGCTCGAAGTCGGGTCGAAGAAATCAACGCCGCAGAAATCGCCATCGCCTTTGGAGGTGGAGGGCACCCCCAGGCAGCCTCGGCAACCATAAAGAACAAGACATTGGCCCAGGTGGAAGGCACCTTAAAGGGACTCCTTGCCAAACGAATCAATCCACAGAAGAAGGCAAAGGACATGATGTCGTCACCCGTGATCCACATCTCACCGGACCGCACCGTAAAAGAGGCTGCCACCCTCATGACCAAATACAACATCAATGTCCTCCTCGTCCTTGACGACAGAAGTGATCTGATCGGATATATTACCCGGCAAGTAGTCGAGAAAGCCGTGTTCTTCCATCTTGGGGATGTTAAAGTGAAGGATTACATGAACATCGACTTCTCCACGGTCCGCCCGGAGACCCCCCTGCGGGAGGTCCAAGAACTCATCATCAGGAACAAGCTGCGAATCCTGCCCGTCGTGGAGGGAAGCAAGGTGGTCGGTGTCATAACGAGAACAGACCTCTTGAATATCCTCGTGGGAGACTCCTCGGTTCCCGCCTATCTCTACGAATCGAGAGATACATCTCAAGTCTTCCGCAAAAAGAACATGGCAACCATGTTGAAGGAGCGATTACCTAGAAGGGTCATTCAACTCCTCAAGGAATTCGGAAACGTGGCTGATATGCTGGGATACGGTGCCTACCTGGTGGGGGGCCTGGTAAGGGATGTCTTCTTGAAACGCGAAAACCTCGACGTTGATATCGTTATTGAAGGGGATGGGATCAACTTTGCCCACGAGTTTGCGAGACATCATGAGGTCAAGGTAAGGAGCCACAAGAAATTCGGGACCGCTGTGATCATTTTCCCCGACGGATTCAAGGTAGACGTTGCCACAGCCCGAATGGAGTACTACGAATCTCCTGCCGCCATACCCATTGTCGAGACCAGTTCCTTGAAGATGGATCTCATGAGACGTGACTTTACCATCAATACCCTTGCGGTAAGACTCAACAAGCGGGAGTACGGCACCCTCGTAGATTACTTTGGAGGTCAAAAGGATATCAAAGAGAAGGTCATTAGGGTACTGCACAATCTCAGTTTTGTGGAAGACCCTACCCGGGTCCTGAGGGCCATAAGGTTTGAGCAGCGTTTTGGATTCAGGATCGGGAAATTGACCCAGGCCCTCATAAGAAACGCGGTGAGTATCAATAGCTTCGAGGAGCTGTCCGGAAGGCGACTCTTCCTGGAACTAAAGCTTCTGCTTATGGAAGAGGACCCCAAAAGGGCTATCGAAAGGATGAATGAATTTGATTTGTTGCAATTTATCGCTCCAGAAATTAGATTTACGAATACCTTGAGTAACTTGCTGGATGATATCAGGGGCGTAATCTCCTGGTACAAACTACTCTATCTGGAAGAGGCCTTTGAGCCCTGGAAAGTATATTGGCACGGTCTCACCTCCGCCCTAGATCCGAAGGCCTCGAAGGGGCTGGCAGACCGGCTTCAAATGAGCGACATTGAAAGCCGCAAGCTCATCTCCCAGCGATTGTTAATGAAGAACCTGTTGGACAAGCTCTACAAGCTGGACAGCGAAAAGACCTATCAGATATATACCTTGCTATCCCAGCATGACACCGAGTTACTGCTCTATATGATGGCCAAGACAGGCAGCGAAAAGGTAAAGCGACAAATATCCAATTATTTCACAAGGATGAAAGGAGTCAAAATCAGGCTGGGGGGGAAAGACCTGAAGAGGCTCGGCTTCAAACCGGGCAGACTCTACAAGGAGATCTTCCATTCGCTCTTGGAGGCACGGCTGGATGGGCTCGTTAACACCAAGCGGGACGAAGAGAAGTTTGTCAGGGAACGTTTCGGTAAGCACTTGGAGTCCTAGATCAATGAGACGTTTATTGGTATGAGGGACCAGTTGGGTTGAGCTTGATATGACTGCGGACGAAGTGAAGGACAAAGATACCTACGAGGTCAAATTAGAGATTTTTGAAGGGCCGCTGGACCTTCTCATCCATCTGATTCGCAAGAATGAGCTGGATATCTTCGACATTCCCATCTCGCTCATCACGGATCAATACCTCCAATATCTGGACCTCATGAAGGCCTTAAACATAAATCTCGCAGGCGAATTCTTTGTCATGGCATCCACCCTCATGCACATAAAGTCAAGGATGTTGCTGCCAGGATCGCAGGAGGATGAAGATGAGGACCCCAGGACGGAGATTACCGGGCCCCTCCTTGAATACCTCCAGCTGAAGGGGGTTGCCGGCGAACTGTCGGGAAGGCATATCTTGAACCGGGACGTATTTACAAGGGCCCCTGCCGCTGATTTCAGGGATAGTCTTCAGGCCGAGGAACAGGTCATCGAGGTCAACCTGTTCCAGCTCATCGATGCCTTTCGAGATATTGTGGAAAGGAACCTCCCCGGCACTTCCATACGAATAGAACCCCAGAAATGGTCCATCAAGGACAAAATGGAGTATGTCATAGACCGATTACGGGGTGGGAAACGGATGTTGTTCAGCAGCCTTTTCGACCGTGATAAGACTGTATCGGAGCTCATCGTGACCTTTCTGGCCCTGCTTGAGCTCGTGCATTTGGGCCTGATCAGGGTGTTTCAGAGAGAGACCGACGGAGACATCCACCTTGAAGGACTTTTTGAGGAGGAGAGGCCCGAAAATGGCTAGATCACTCAAACTCATTATCGAAGCCTTACTTTTTGCATCTGACAAGCCCCTAACCGCAAAGGATATCCGAGCAGCCCTGCCTGAGGCCAACCTTTCGGAAATAAAGAGTGCATTTCGTGTCCTGAAGTACGAGTATGAGGCCATGGGGCGTAGCTTCTCTTTGAAAGAAGTGGCTGGTGGTTATCAGTTTAGGAGCCGGCCCGAGTACGGAACCTACATCCTGAAGATGCTCCAAACCTCTCCCAACAGGCTCTCCCGGGCAGCCATGGAGACCCTTGCAATTATTGCCTACAAACAACCCATAATGAGACAGGAAATAGAAAGATTGCGAGGAGTTGACGTGGGCGGCATCCTCAGGACCCTCCTCGAAAAGGACCTCATCCGGGTCATGGGGCGTAAGGACCTGCCGGGCAGACCCCTGATATACGGAACAACCAAGAGGTTTCTCGAGGTGTTTGATCTAAAGGACATCGGCTCTCTCCCAAAATTGAAAGAAATAACGTAACATTTTAGCCGTTTGAAAAGCGATTGAGAGAACTCGGTGATGGACGAACGGGGGTGATGAATCCGAAGAAGCAACACATGAAGGCAGCACCGGGAAGGAAGAGGATCAAAATGGGTCCGAGTCAGGGGCAGGACAAACCCCTGCGGATTAATCGGATCCTATCTCTTGCCGGTGTGTGCTCGCGGAGGAAGGCTGACGAATGGATCCTTGAGGGTCGCGTCAAGGTAAACGACAGCGTCCTAACCCGGCCGGGCGCTCGGGCCTTTTGGGGCGTGGATAGCATTAAAGTGGACGACAGGGAGGTCCCCCATCCATCGGGCCGAGTGTACCTGATGCTCAATAAGCCCTTCGGCTATATCTCCTCCCTCAATGATCCTCGCGGACGGCCCCTTGCAATGCATCTCCTGAGGGACATCAAGAAGCGTGTCTACCCCGTGGGGAGGCTCGATTTCGATAGCCTTGGACTCCTGCTCTTCACGGACGATGGCGAGCTGTCCCATCGTCTCATGCACCCTCGATATCACATCCCCAAGACGTACAAGATAACTATCAGAGGCCTGATCTCAGGCAACACCTTGGAGACCCTCAGAAAGGGACTGGATTTGGAAGACGGATTCACCGGCCCGGCCAAGGTGACCCTCCTGGAAAGGAGACATGACCGGAGCGTTATCAGGATGACCATTACCGCCGGGAGGAACCGCTTGATCAGGCGGATGCTTCACAGGGTCGGACATGACGTGATGCATCTCGTCAGGGTCGGATTCGGTCCCCTTGAGCTCGGCTATCTCAAGATTGGTCACTACCGCCATCTGGATGACTGGGAAGTTCGATCCCTAGAAAAAATGGCGGGCCTGGCCTGATTTTTGTTTGCAAAAAGCAGTATCCTGTTATATTTAAGCCCTTGATGTCGGATGTTTTGATCCCTTGAAATGAAGGCTTTTCCTTCTGCCCAGCGGAAAATTCCGCATCAAACCTTGCCAGTGGGCGGTTAACTCAGCGGGAGAGTGCCATCCTCACACGGTGGAAGTCATGGGTTCAAATCCCATACCGCCCACCATTCCAAGACTTCGGGGCCATTAGGCGTTTCTTTGGTTCGCCGGCGACCAATAACAAGGAAGGGGGAATATCGCCATGGAAGTTGTCAAAGACGTAAAGATGACCGTTCAAATCAGGACCGACAAGAGGCAATTGGAAAAGGATTTTGACAACCTCTTTGACCTGAAGGTCTTCATGGACAACTTCTTCAGCAATTTTGCGGATCGCCGCTCTGTCAAGCCGGCTTTTCGTTACGTGGGACCGGAGAGGAGAATGAAGGCCTGAGTTCTCCCCTCCTAAAGGCACGGCCCGATGTGTGCGCCCCCAAACACCCCCCTTCCGTTGACGGCCACCCGTATCAACCGCTCTATACACCCCGATCGCGCAAAGGCGAGAGGGTGTATCGTCAAGGAATTCCTCTAATCAGGCAATATCATTGGCCCCCTGCAGCAAGATGTGCTGGGCTTGCCAAGTGAAATCCAACAAGCACAGGGTATTTTGAACCATGGGACCGGAAGGGACCCGCGAAAAAGAACTCCCCCGCTCCAGGGCCGTGAATGTCCTGCTCATTATGATCTGCATGAGCTTTCAGGTTGTTGCCCTCGCAACCATAGCCCTGTTTCTCCCCTTGATCATCAGTGATCTCGGGTTTTCCTTCACCCAGGGGGGGAGTCTTTCCGCAATCTCCATCTTCCTCTACGCCCTGATGCAGATACCTGCCGGGTTTCTCGCTGACCGCTATGGTCTTAAGAGGGTATTCTTTATAGGGGTCCTGGGCACCACACTCCTGTGTCTGCTCTTTGGGATGATCTCAGCATACTGGCATGCATTCATCAATCAGGCCCTAACAGGCCTCTTTCGATCCCTGATCTTTGCATCGGGAGTCGCCCTATTGACGGGGTGGTTCAGACCGGAGCGGAGGGCCACGGCCATGGGGCTCTCGCTCGTGGGCCTTTTTTGGGGCCCTTTTCTCATAAACATAATTGGTCCACCTCTTGTGGCCCGCTCCAACTGGCGCACCCCTTTCATTTCATTCGCCCTCCTGGGTATCCTGTGCGCCTTTTTGTATCAACTCATGGGCAAGGAAGCCCCTGACTCGGGAAAGGTCAGCGAGGTGGGGTTGAGGCACGTTTCCAAGTTGTTTGGTTATCCCTTCATGTGGGTATGCGGCGTTATCCAGTTTGTCAGACTGGGGGTTATGAACGGGGTCGCCTTTTGGCTCCCTACTTTCCTTATCGATGAGAGGGGTTTCTCCCTGAGTGCCGCAGGCCTTGTCATTGCCCTCAGGTCCCTCATAATAGCACCTTCCAACGTCCTGGGAAGCTATGTGTCCGATCGTCTCAAAAGGCCCACATTGATCATTGGGGCCTCCCTTGTTATCCTTGCCGCAACGACATCCTCTTTGGGTTTCTGCCGTAGCTCGCCTTTGTTGCTCTCCCTCATCTTTATCAATTCCATTTTTGTCCAGCTGTATTTCGGCCCTCTCTTTGCCATCCCGGTCGAGAGATACGGAGGGAATATGGCGGCGACCCTGACGGGCTTTGGCAACTTCTTTGCGAACTTGGGGGGGTTTGCCTTCAGCTATCTCCTCGGCCTACTGAAGGATAAGACAGGTCATCTGGGATGGGGCTTCCATGCTATTGCAGGCGCCTGCATCATAGCTCTCATATTCGTCATCATCCTTGAAAGAATGAGGCGACAAGCACCTGGACGATGAGTCCAGGGGTTCAATCTACCCCGCGCATCTTGTAGCCGGCCATTTCTTCTTTTACCTTGGCGAGGCTTTGAATGATCTTTTCCCTTATTTCGTTACTGGACAATATCTCGAGTCGATTTTCCAGTTCGAGCATCTCATCGGTACTGAAGAGGGTGATTCTTCGAGAGGTCTCTTCAATGGGTTGTCTGTCCTTGTCCTGGATGTCAAAGAGGACGACGAGTCTGTGTTCGTACCGGACGCTCTTCTCGCCCGTGGCGCCATCTTCTACTTCTGTTGGTACGTTCCACTCGATGGACCAGTTTTTGTCCCACGCATATCCTGCAGTCGGACCAATTTTCTCTTTCATTGTCTGCTTTGGGATCTGCCCGCCTCCGGATTGGAAAAAATTTTGGGGACCCTATGAAGCCCGCATGCCCGTAGTTATGTATTTATTCTAACACATTCACATTATTCGTCAAGTTAAGCCCTTGATCACCTCTCTCGCACAAAGATGTTATGTTTTTGCCACAGGAACCATTTTTCATATGTTTCTCCCAATATCAGTCATAAGTTCCTATCTCAAGGGTTTCAAAATCCATCCTCGTTAATTTCAAAGAATAATTCCAAATTTTGGCAAAACTGACATTTTTCGAAAGGGCCTGTGCGATGATTTTATGCTAATAAATTATAATTTTGGCTAATTTTTCATAATCTAATATATGGCACGCTTTGTGCATATTGAAAGTTCCAACAGTCACGACTAAAGGCTTCTCGGGTGTGCGTGCAACTTTTCTACCGGGCATCCCCAGAATAAGAAAATAATAGAGGGATATGACACCGGGGAAAATAACGGCATTGTGGGAGGCCTTTTCTATTGGCAAATGGGGGGGTCATGCAGGGAGCCCTGCGGGGCCGTGAAGGGCTCATCGCGCTACCAAACCCTTCTCAATGGCAAGGGCAACGACGGCAGCTGAATTGTGTAGGTCAAGCTTTTTCATGAGGTGCTCCCCTCCAGAAGCGATTTGAGCCCTTCCCTAAGTATGGTGTGATCCTCGGCGATGACGACCCTGTGTCTCTTGCCCATCTCAAGAATCTCCCCCGGGCAGTCTGCCCCTTTAACCCAGTCTTGGACATGACAGGATATATCTTCTATCATATCAGCCCACTCCTGTAAATCCCCCTACACGCCATTAGGAGGTGTTGGGTCCCGGATGGGTCATCGGCTGGAACAAATCCTTGCCTATTTCATTATTCCCTTTGTCCCTCAATCGTTACTCGTTATAATGAGTTCTATCGAGGGTGGCCCTTTCCAGAAAGGGAAACCCACTTCTGACTTCCAGTTTTTCGTGAGTATTTTCCATGTCTCTCTTGGCTGAAGAACTCCTTGGAAAGGCAAGAGAATTCATTGATTCCTTCCTCGCTGAAGGGCAAAGGGGCTCTCGGGCCATCATCGCCTATCATGGGGATGGAGACGGGTGTGGTGCCGCCTATTTTCTGTCCCGCTATCTGAAAAGGGACATCTCTTTCTATTGGGTCTCCACGGCCGCCTTCGATTTCAAGGACGCGGAAAGCTTCCTTATGGACCAGGATCCGGACATGGTCATTTTCTTGGATATGCCTGTCTACAACAGGCCGGAGATGCTTTACAAGATACGATCCAAGGGGAAGGTTTTCATCTATGACCACCATTACCCAGGCATCTGTGAAATGGGCAACAACGACCCTGGCCTTCTGTATATAAACCCCGTGGTCCACCAACAGGGTACATCCTATCCGTCTGCCCTCTTTGGCTGGGAGCTCTTGGCTGAGAGGACCCCCTTTGACAGGGAAATGCTCTTCATGAGTCTTTTCACCGAGACCTGGGTAGGCCGGGTGCCCCTTTTTGGAGACTTCGGTCCAAACCACATGGATCTCCTCAAAGATCTGGCACGACTTATCCACTCCAGCTTCTTGATTCGAGACATGGGCACCACCCACTACGCCCTGAACTTTCTCTCTAAGGTGAGACCGGAAGGTATACGTGAAAGTGGAGCGTACACCCACACCAGAGAATACCAGATTCTGAGAAACATCTATCAATTGGTTCAAAATGAAAAGGGCTGGGTCAGCAGGCAATTGTCCAAGGAAATCAGGAAGATCGTGAATCCCATTTTCATATTGAAGGGGATCGAAAGCCAAATCCGTCTCTGCGGTTTGATAGCGTCTGAGCTCAGGTGGCAGTACCCGGGTCTGGTAGTGGGCATATGGCAGAGGTGGGGCAGAAGGTACCTATGCGAACTCAGAAGAGGAGCATCCTGTCATATCAACCTTGTAAGCCTGATTGATCACATCAGATCCGGCGCACAATTGATTACAGGTGGCGGCCATCCGGCGGCAGCTGCCTTCACCGCGGAGGGGAAGCATTTCTTCGCAGCCCTGAAGGAACTAAGGGATTTCCTGCGTGAGAAGAAGAACAGGGATTGATCATAGAACAGCCGGTTGCCAGAATGCCTCGAGCGGAAACAGCCTTGCTTGCATACGCTTAATCGAGATATGAGGAGATAAGATATGTTAGAGTTGGGGACAAGAGTAAGGATGACCAAGGGCTACAAAGGAGTCGAGGGTATCATCATAGAGATTGTCCGGTCCCGGTTCGAGTTCTACGTGGTGAGGTTGGACAACGGCATTCATATTGTTGCCGGACCTTCTTCTTTCGAACCACTCATCTAAAATGTAGAATAGTATGTTGTTTTTTAAGATTATTTAGCCCAATAAGACATAATGGAAATTACTTGACTTTTACATCTAAAATATGTAAATTATATTTAATTTAATTTAAGAACGGGTTATTGACCATGATCGAGAACATATCCGTGAAGAGACTCCCAGGAAAATTTCTCCTTTTGGCGCTTTTGCTCATCCTCTTCAATCCATTGCACTCCGTGGCCCAAGTCCGAACACACACGGTAGTGAAAGGCGATACCCTTTGGGGTATATGCGAGAAATACTACGGAGACCCCAATCTCTGGCCCAAGCTGTGGGAGATGAACCCTTTTGTGACCAACCCACATCTCCTGAAGCCTGGGGATAAGATTACTCTTTTGGAAGGCGTGCCCCTCAGGGTGCCCAAGAAGAAGGTGGAAGAGAGGGCCCCTGAAGTTGGGCCTTCTGTGGTTGGGCTCGACTTTTCCGGCCTGATTAACCCGGAGACCCTGGGGTATCTCACCCTTGGAGAGGTAAGCTCCTTCGGAAACATCTTCGCATCAAAGAACGACAGAATAATCCTCTCCTTCGGAGATACCGTATACGTCTTGTCCGATAGGGACAAGACACTCCAGCCGGGTCAGGAATTCTTTGTCGTTCGACCTTCTCCCCTTATCAAGCATCCTGTCTCCAAGAAACCTTTGGGTCATATCATGTCTGTGAGGGGGAGGCTTCGCATAGAAGGCCCTGCGGGAATAAATTACAAGGACGGTCAGTTGAGCAGGAACGAGCGAACTTACAGTGCGAGTATCATTGAATCCTTCAATCCTATCGGGCTGGGGGACGTCATAGTCCCTTACAGCCCAGTGTCGACATGCGTGCAACCCGTCCCCGTTGGCAAAGAAATGGTTATTAACATAGTGGCAGCGAAGGACAACCTCATGGTTCTAGGACAATACAGTGTTGTCTATATTGACAGGGGATTCAGGCACGGCATTCGCAGGGGGAACATCTTTGAGATCGTGCAACCCCACATTGTCACCAACCCTGAGGAGCCCCTAAAACCTTGGCGCGAAAGGGCTACTGCTCTTCCTCCAAAATCGAAATTGTTACTTCCTGATATCTCTTTGGGCGCCATTCTTGTCGTTGAATCCAGACCAGATACGAGCACCGGGATAGTCCTTTACGCTAATGAGATCTTTTCCGTAGGGACTTATCTCAAGGGAGGTTTTGAGCCGGTAGAAGACAGTAAGGCCTTGTCTTCCTTGCCCACCTGTACGATTCAATAGCACCTTCCCTTCCACCACGGCCTCTACTCTTGGCCCGGAAATCCGTTCTGTTAGGAAAGCCCCTTCAACGCGAGTCCATGCACTCTCGCCCCTTGTGGAAAAATTTTCCCAAGAAAAGACTTGACTATTTCAACCCGCTCTGTTTTTATTCCCGCCATCCTTTCACCCTCGGCTTGTTTTGACCCGAAGGGGCATTTGTCACAGGACTATGGGCCCGGTGTCTGACACTCTGTCCACTAGGAATACCGAAAAGATTACTGACCCGCTCAAGGAGAACGAAGGGGAACAGGCCGCTGTGGTTCGCCGGCGTTTCGCGATACGGTAGCCGACCATCCTCTTGTTCAGGACGAAAATCAATCACCATGGGGACGACTCGCAACGATAACAGATTAGATTGGCTTGCACTTCATCTGATTCCTGGTCTCGGCAATATGCTTTTCAAAAACCTCCTCGAGAAATTCGGGGACCCTGACGAGGTATTTCGTGCAAGCCTTTCAGAGCTGTTGGAGGTCAATGGGATCCGAAGGGAAACGGCCCTTAGGATTGTTGGAAAGAAGTTTCTGTCTGACCCTGCGACGACCCTCAGGACCCTTGAAAGACTCAATGCGCACATCATTACCTACAAAGACCCCGATTATCCTGCCGGCTTGAGGGAGATATACGACCCGCCCATGGTCCTGTATGCCAAGGGAAAAGGCATTCCGAAGAACATTACTTACTTGGCGGTTGTGGGCTCAAGAAATCCGACCCCCTATGGTCTCGGGGTGGCAGAAAAAATAGCTCAAGGCCTTGCCAGGAGGGGCTTAGGTGTGGTGAGCGGCATGGCAAGGGGTATAGACTCGGCTGCCCATTGGGGGTGCATCAACGGAAAGGGCTTCACCTTGGCTGTCCTTGGTACGGGAATTGACATCGTATACCCGGCATCAAACAGGAAGCTGTCTTACAAGGTCCTCGACAACGGAACAATCATCACGGAGTTTCCCTTGAAGACACCCCCGGAACCACAGAATTTCCCTATTCGCAACAGGATTATCAGCGGACTCAGCAAGGGTGTTGTGGTCGTGGAAGCTACAAAGAACAGCGGTTCTTTGATCACCGCATCTCTTGCCCTGGACCAGGGGAGAGAGGTCTTTGCCGTTCCGGGCAGCGTCAATTCCTTCAAGAGTGCCGGTTGCCATTTCCTCATCAAACAGGGCGCACAGCTCATAGAAAACGCTGACGATGTCCTTGAAGGATTGGGATTGAACTTCCCCTACGCCGCGAAGGCGGATACATTCAGGGATCCGCCCCCCCCGTCTCTCCAAGGGCAAGAGGAAATCATCTATTCATTGGTCGGAGACTATCCGATTCATATTGATCAAATATCCCGTGAGAGCAAGATGGAACCACGAGAGGTATCAAGCATTCTGATGCGACTCGAACTCAAGGGCATAGTGAAGCAGTTACCCGGAAAAATGTTCGTACGGTGATTTAAGGATGGCTCAGAGAACATCGAGAAAGAGTGGCAAGGATCCCGGGCCCCTGTCTGATACAAGAGGCAAACAACTTGTTATCGTCGAGTCGCCTGCTAAGGCCCGCACCATCAACAAGTATCTCGGGCCTGAATTCCTCGTAATGGCCTCGGTGGGGCACGTGAGAGACCTCCCCGATCGGAACCCCAAAGGCATCAATGATCCTGTGCCAGGCGTAGACCTCGAACACGGCTTTAGACCGAACTACGAAATCATCAAGGAAAAGGCGAGGACTATCAAAGAGCTGAGAAAGGCCGCCAAGCAGGCCTCGGGGATCTGGCTGGCAACGGACCTGGACAGGGAAGGAGAAGCTATTGCCTGGCACTTAACAGAGGCGCTGGGAGTCAAACCCGCGGATGGCAAAAGGGTTGTCTTCAATGCCATCACAAAGAAGGAGATTGAAAAGGCATTCCAACGGCCCCGTAAGATCAACATGGACAAGGTCAATGCCCAGCAGGCCAGGAGGATCTTGGATCGAATAGTTGGGTACCAGGTGTCTCCTTTGCTGTGGAGAAAGGTGGCCGGGGGATTGAGCGCTGGACGCGTTCAATCGGTCGCTGTGAGATTGCTCGTGGATAGGGAGAGGGAGATCGAATCCTTTGTACCGGAAGAGTACTGGAGACTGATAGGCTATTTTACGGTCCACGTCGAGCAGGCTGCGGGTATCTCGAACCTCTGGCGACAGTGGTTGTCCCAGGCCCCTGCCAGAGGCCCCGAAAGAAAGTCAAATGGCTGGACCTTGCAGGAGAAAAACAGGTGGCTCGCCGATCATGGCTCCTTTGCCGCGGAGCTCGTAGAACTGGACGGAAAAAAACTCGAAACAAAGGATGGGGCAGCCATACTCGACGCAGCGAAACGGGCAGGCTTTGAGCTCGATGAAAGGATAGAGACAGAAGACCCCAAGGCTAAGGGGCCGGCAAAACGTCGCCTTCAGCTCAAGGGCCACGTTGCAAGGCCGCTCCCCTGGCGCATAAGATCTGTCGAGATCAAGCGCGTGAGGAGCAAGCCTCCGGCCCCGTTCATCACCAGCACCCTGCAACAGGCCGCAGCAAACCAGTTGGACTTCGCCGCCCAAACCACCATGCGCATCGCACAAATGCTGTACGAAGGCGTGACCATAAAAGGCATGGGTTCCGTCGGCTTGATCACTTACATGAGAACCGATTCCACCCACTTGGCTGGAGAAGCAATAAATATGGCAAGGGCATTTATCGCTTCCAACTACGGGGACAAGTACCTGCCAAAGAAACCGCATATCTATTCCTCTTCCAATCAGTCTGCACAGGAAGCCCACGAGGCGATTCGACCCACGGACGTCAATCTCACCCCTGAAAGCATTCGGTCCTCGCTGGATGAAAGACAGTACAAGCTCTACAAGCTCATCTGGGAGAGGTTTGTGGCCTGTCAGATGGCTGAAGCCCTATGGGATTCCACCACTGTCTTGATATCCGCACAGGAGGGAGGCGGAGAAATCGTATTTAGGGCATCGGGAAGGGTCCTGGTCTTTGACGGCTTTTACAGGCTGTCCGGGATCCCCAATACCTCCGGTGAGGCAGAGCTTCCTCCCCTCGCAAAGGACCAACCCCTTGCCTCGATTCACCTGGATCCCTTGCAGAATTTCACATCCCCTCCCCCACGCTATACCGAGGCTTCTCTGGTCAAAAAGCTCGAGGCAGAGGGCATCGGGAGGCCCAGTACCTATGCGCAGATCATTCAAGTGATCTTGAATCGCAAGTACGCAGAAAAGGTAAAGAATCGATTCTATGCCACGGACCTCGGTAAAGTGGTGACGGATAAGCTCATAGAAGCATTCCCGGAGATAATGGAAATAGGGTATACAAGGGAGATGGAGCAGAAACTGGATGACATCGAGGAAAAACACGCCGACTGGATCGAGATGCTTCATCGGTTCTACGGACCCTTCAAACAAAGCTTGGAACACGCCTATGAGAGCCTGGAACACGCCAAGGCCGAGACCGAACCCGCCCCCCATATCTGCCCGGAGTGCGGGGGCGGTACGGTATACCGCTTTGGCAGAAGTGGCCGCTTTTTGAGCTGTTCCAGGTATCCTGATTGTAAGTTTGCCTCCCCCATAGACCGGGACGGAAATCCCGTGGAGTTCGTACAAACGGACATTGCCTGCCCGAAGTGCAGTCAACCCATGGTCCTGCGAAAAGGCCGGTATGGTCCTTTCTTGAGCTGTAGCAGGTATCCGGACTGTGACGGTATTGTGAACCTGGATCGAAAGGGGAGTGTCGTCCCGCCAAAGACACCTCCGCTACTCACTGACCTCCCCTGCCCCAAGTGCCACGCCCCTATGAACCTCCGCCGTGGTGCAAAGGGCCCCTGGTTGAGCTGTTCGAAATTCCCCAAGTGTCGAGGCAGGCTAAGCTGGACAGCCTTGGAGGATCAGGTCAAAGATAAGTGGATAATGGCTCTTGAGGATCATGAGAGGAAAAACCCTTTGGCCGTGATTCGTCGGGTAGACGGGACCCCGGCAGGAAGTAATTATAAGCCCCGCCCGCTGGTTTCCGCTGAAGATGACACCGGAGAGTAAAGCCTTCGCTGCCAAAAAGACAATCTCGGCTTCGTCTCAGAAGACTTCGGGGCATTCGTGCGAGGCCGAGAAGGACTCAATCCCTGGCCAATCCGATAGATTTCCGCCTTTTCACCCTGTTCACCAAGAGATGGGCCTGCCTGGTCGGCTCGGGCAATCTGTATTTCGTGCAACACTTGAGAACGATATCGATCGATTCCTCAAGGGTGATCTTGTGTCCCGGGGAGACAAAGGTGGGCTTCACTCGGGACCGAGTCCGCAATACAGCGCCGACAATCTCTCCCCTGTAAACAAGGGGCGAATAGTCTCCCCTTTCCGGTCCAACCCCTGAAAACTCCCCCACGAGGCGGCTCTTTGCGCATCCTATCGTTGCACTGTCCAGTAACAGGCCGAGATGTGAGGCCAGGCCCAGCCTTCTCGGATGGGCGATCCCCTGTCCGTCACACATAATGAGATCAGGCCTGCTCCTCAAGGATCGGAAGACCTTCAAAAGGGCAGGAATCTCCCTGAAACTCAGAAGGCCTGGAATGTACGGGAAGTCTGCCTTTGCAGCGATCCATCTTTCTTCTATCTTGTCCAAAAGTGGATAACCCAGAACAACGACCCCTGCCCAGAGCATGCCTGTCTCTCTCGACATGCACGTGTCCGTCCCTGCTATGGAACGAACTTGCCTAACATCCATAGGGGTTATTCGTATTTTGTGGGTCAATCTCTTTTGGATTTCGATCGCTTCTCTTGCAGAAACCTTCCAGGGGTGAAGCCGGTCTGTTTCCATTGCAATCATCCGTGCTGTCTTCTCCCTGTAGGCGCACGGCACACCTCTGCAGGCGAGCGATCTCGCCGAGTGATGTCTTCCTCAAGAGGGTGGTACTATTCTTTAGACTTAAGGGCGCGATGCATTCGGTCCGGGACCTAACCCGAAACTTCCTCGCTCTTCTTGAGGGATTCTTCGAACTCTCTGAAGAACTTGTCTTTCTCCTTCCAGTCTGGTCCGAAGCGTTTGTTGAAATAGGACTCGAGTCTGTTGAAAAGCTTGAGCCAAATGGACTTACTCCCGTCCAGCACCACATCTTCGAGGAATTCCCTCAGGTCGGAGATCTTCTCCTTGGGCAGAAAGGAGATGGCTCCCAGCTTGATTGATTTCTTGAGGGCATCCGGCGTAACAGCATGAGCCGTAAGCATGACGGTCGGGAAACCCCTCGAAACCGCGGTCCTCAACAACTCAAAACCATTGACCCCCATGATGTCAAGTATGACCACGTCATAAGTGTAACTCAAGAGGTATTGCAGGGCCGTTTCATAGTCGGATGCCTTGTGCACAAGGGCCATGTCCAGTTCCTCACCCACCGTTTCGAGGACATCGGGTTCATCGTCAACCACCAAAATGACCTTATCCTTCAGAGGGCTTTCATCTTTCATGCCTTTCCTCCCGTGCCTTTGTATTTTTTTCTCCCTTGCCTATCAATATCAGCGAACTACACCAACCCCAACAATGCTCATGTCAGGGCATCCTAACGATATTTTTATGTTTTGTAAAACAAATTATTTGTTGGTATTATTGACGGGTGCCCGCACGGGACTTGGCAGAATATCTTCCCGGGCAGAGATACTATCAGGCTGTCGCAGGTCCCTGAAAATCAGGGAAATGATGAAATCAATGGCTGTCTTTTCAAAGGCGAGCAAAACCTTCTGCTTCGTTTCGAGGTACCAAAGGGGCAGGCTTCTTTGGATGGTTCCTTTATTGGCACTGCTGGGAACCTCTGCTTCCGGAGAATCCCACAGTGGCAAGATATACAAGTGGACCGACAAGCGCGGAGTCATCCATTTTTCTGATCGTGAACCCCAGGATCTCGAGGACGTGAAGGGAATTGTTGAAGAGCGGGAACTGAAGGAGACCGGCCAGGATAGAAAGGAGCCCAAGGCACCCGGCAAACCCCTTTCCAGGAGCCCCGTTGAATTCGCGGCGAATTGCACGTTTACCATCAAGGGAAACGGAAGGCTGGGATCAGGGTTTTTCCTCTCTTCAAAGGGATACGCTGCAACCTGCAAGCACGTCATTGAAGACACTTTGAATCCCGTCGTCATATTGAATGATCAAAGGGAATTGGGCATGAAGGTAATAAGTACAAGCAACGAACACGACCTTGCCCTTATCTTGGTCATGATGCCGGACAAGGCCCCCTATCTCAGACCCAGGGAGCCTGAAACCCTCGTCCCGGGCGAAAGACTCTTTGCAATTGGCTCGTCTGTTGGACTCCAGACGACAGTCACGGACGGAGTCTTTACCGGGTTCAGGCAGATAGTTCCTACCCAGGAAAAGGTCATCCAATTCTCAGCACCGATTAACCCCGGTAACAGTGGAGGGCCCCTGATCGACGAGAAAGGTCAGCTGGTTGGCGTCGTGAGCTCGAAGTACGTTGTCAAAGAGGGAATGCCGGTCAGCGGTGTCGGATTTGCCCTACCGTCGTCTCTGCTGGAAAAGGAATTCTCCCAATACATCTCGAATGAAAAGGAGTAAACGCTCAATGAAGATCGCCCAGTACTACGATCAGACAGGTAAGGTCCGAGTGGGAGTAGTTGAAGGGGATATGCTTCAACCATTAGGCTTTCATCGGGATATGATTGATCTTATACTGAACGGCCCGGGCTTAGAGCGGGCCGGAAACCCCCTCCCACTTGGGCCTGTTCAACTGGCTCCCCCTGTAACTCGTCCATCCAAGATCATTGCAATTGGGCTGAATTATGTGGACCACATCCAGGAGAGCAAGGGAGAACCCCCTGAAAGGCCCTTGCTATTCGCCAAGTTCCCCAATTCCCTTGTTGGCCACGGAAGCCGAATCACCTGGAGCCGGGAGATAACCAAAAAGGTGGATTTCGAAGCCGAACTGACCGTTGTCATGGGCAGGACGGTGCGTTCCTGCCCTGAAGAGGATGCCGTCGGCGCAATATTTGGGTACACCTGTGGCAATGATGTAAGTGCTCGAGACCTTCAGTTCGGTGACGGCCAATGGGTGAGAGGGAAATCCCTGGACACCTTCTGCCCCATTGGCCCGTGGATCGTCACCTCGGAAGAAATATCCGATCCCCATGCCCTCAGAGTTGCGAGCATCTTGAACGGAAAGACCATGCAAGAAGGAAACACGGGTTCCATGCTCTTCAAGATCCCTCACCTCGTGAGTTTTATCTCCAAACATTTCACCTTATTGCCTGGAGACCTCATCCTGACCGGCACGCCCTCAGGCGTGGGGGCCTTCAGAGACCCCCCCGTGTACATGAAAGACGGCGACGAAATCGTCATTGAAATAGAAGGGATAGGAAGACTGGTGAATACCTGTTCAGTCCGGGAATGAAGCCTACCGGCAGGAGCCGGGGGCATATGTGGCAAATGTACTCTAATCTCTATCCTTGCGAGTGCCCATATCATGTGTTTCCTCGTCTTTGCATTCAAGGCACATCCGGCATATAAGCTGATCCTGGCTGCCAACAGGGATGAATACTACGATCGACCTTCAGAGCCTGCCTCCTGGTGGCAGACTACGTCCCAGGTGCTCTCGGGAAAAGACTTGAAAGCAGGCGGCACTTGGCTGGGAATAACCAAAAACGGCCGAATAGGGGCTGTCACGAATTTCAGAGACCCTAAGAGGGTCAAACCCTCGGCCCCTTCGAGGGGTCTTCTCGTGACTGAATTCCTGCTGGGGGATCTTGATCCAGGGGGTTTCCTGGATAAGCTGAAGGTCAGGGCTGATCAATATAACGGCTTTAACCTAGTTGTGGGTGTCCCGGATGAGTTGTTTTGGTACTCAAATCTCAGGAGCGACTTCCGCAGGCTTGAGCCGGGTGTCTACGGCCTGAGCAACCATTTCCTTGATACACCCTGGCCAAAGGTCCTGAGAGGGAAGAAACTCCTTTCTCGTATCATGAGGAACGGCAGCGAAATATCCCCCGAAAGGCTCTTCGGCATGCTTGCTGATCAGAGGACCCCTGAAGACACGGAACTGCCCAATACGGGGGTGGGCCTTGAATGGGAGCGTACCCTCTCTCCCATCTTTATCACGAGCCCGGATTACGGCACCAGGTGCTCGACGATTATCCTGATTGACAACAAGAACCGGACGACCTTGATGGAGAAGACATTTGATAGGAACACAGACAGGGCAGAATGCCGTAAATATGAGTTTCAAATTGGAGGAAATGACCTCAACCTTGAGAAATGACCTTGAGCACGCTTTCTATTCGCGCTCAGAATCTTTCGTGGTGGACAAATTCATCTGTGGTGCGCCTCCCCGGGGCTGAAGACACCTTTTCCGGATATCCCATTGGGATAAAGACCACCAGTTCATATCCCTCTTTGACTCCCAACAGGTCTTGCGCCTTGTTATGGTCAAAGAGGCCCACGATTACCGTCCCGAGCCCACGGTTCTGTGCTGCCAGGCAAATGGTCTGAGTAACAATGCCCAGGTCAAACATAAACCAGTCCCCGAACTTCGTGCTTGTCTCTCCTTTGTAGTAGCCCGAGCTCTTGAGCTTTCCACACAGGGCGAGGACGACGGGGGCACGCGTCATAGCCTTTTTGGCCGGGTTGGGATAGTTAAAGCTGTCCAGGAGCCGGTCCCTGGTCTCCTTGTCTTTAAGCACGATTATCTCCCAACACTGAGTGTTGGCCCATGAGGGTGCCCACCGTGCCGCTTCGAGCACCTCCTCGAGCACTTCTTCGGGGACCTCCCTTTCTTCAAAATTCCTTATACTCCTTCGTGTTCTGACAACCTCCAAAAGATCCGCCATAATCTTCTTCTCTCCTCCTAACCAGGGAACATCTCAAAGTCCGATGACCGGATCCTGGACCCCCTTTCTTAAGAAAAGCGAAGGCCCCCACTTCGTCATACAGGGAGCCTCGGGTCTTGTTCAAAGCAGTGTTCAATCCATGGCCGTCACGACGTCCATGCCTTCCTTCTCCAGGGCCTCCTTTATGACCCGTGTATCGCAGGGTGCCAAGCGGAAATAGTAGGCTTTTTTCTTGCGCCGCTCGGCAGTGATCCCCACGTTGATTATCTCTCCCCCGTTGTCGTGGATTATCTGAAGGGCCCTTTTCAATGCCCCCGGTTCGTTTCCCACGACAACATCTATTCTGGAGCTCGAAGTGAGGATTCCCATCATGTCAACAAATGCCCTGAGGATGTCGGATTCCGTAATGATTCCGACGACCCTTCCATCCTTCACCACCGGCATTCCGCCGATCTTATGCTTGTAGATGAGCTGGGCTGCAATCTCGACATCGTCATCAGGGTTGACAGCAATGGGATCACGGATGACAAGGTCTTCCAGGGTAACACCTGCGACCATGGAGGGTATCAATCCTGTCTTGAGATCGGAAAGAGTAACAAAGCCGTCCAGTTTATCATCCTCCTTGACAACAGGGAGATGGCGAATCGAATTCGCCTTCATGACCTCGATTGCCTCTTCAATCGTTGCTCCCCTCGTAATTGTGATCGGATTTGGTATCATAAGGTCCTTGATCTTCATGAATCCCCCATACAATTCACGGACGGGTTTCGAAACGAGTGATAGCTCCCTTGGACAAGCGATCCAGTACCCCAACAATAAAGAGGTATTGTTTATAAGTCAAGGATATACAGACCCTTCCTCCGTGCCATCGGGTCACCCGTCAGCCCAATTCGGGATATCGCAGCTTCTTGTAATAGGATCCTGAAAGATAGATGGCTGCGAGGGGGTTATGACCCGTGACCCGGTCCTTCACGGCCAGGACCGTTGTTGGGGCCTCGGCATACTTGAAGAAGAGACTGTCGTGCCCGACACAGAGCCCTAGCACGACATTCAATTCTGTCTTCTCCCTGTTGAGGAGCCGGGCCTGGAATATGGGGTTACACATTGCCTCGTCGGTCCCGCGAAATATTCTTTCCTCGTCCCTGATTCCAATGAGATCCTTTGAGGTCCTGCCTGCCTTGCAAAGGACTGAAATGACTTCAAAACCATGGCTCTCCAGTATCTCTTGGACGACCGAAGCCTCCCGTGAGAGGCCAATACAAAAGGCCAAGCCCACCCTCTTATATCCCATCCTCTCGGCAAACTCGCATATCTCAACTATCCTGGTCTTGGTCGGCTGCATGACATAGGGCCGTTGATCCCTGTTCGCATA
>JAFDHO010000201.1 GCA_019308745.1 Deltaproteobacteria bacterium | reverse complement strand
CTTGGCTTCAATCGCCGCCCGCAGTCCAGCAGCTCCAGTACCGATAACCAGCACATCCGTTTCAATAAGTACTCTCTTCCTCTCCACGAAATCCCTCCTCAACTACTAATATCGTGCGTTGCAAGACCTCCATGTGACCATCCCCCTCTCTTCCAAACCTAAATCTGAAGGCGTGTTCCTATTCGTATATACAGAGCGCGAATAATTGCTTGATACTTTACCAGTATTTCTGGGACCTCGAATAGCTAATCCTCCGACATCATTATTTCTGGAAGCTTCTAAACCCAAGAGTAATGTACTAAAGAACAAAGGGTGATATGAGTGAGACTTTTTCAACACTGAACAACCCTCGTCTATAAGACGAGGGGTTCCAAAATCGGTTGATTTAAATCAACTTTTCCGTCATGCCAGACTTGAAAGGCCTGCCCCGTACCTGATGCGCGGGCATCCAGGAATTCAAGGTCGCCTGTTCACTGGATTCCCCGGTCAAGCCGGGGAATGACAAGTCCCTAAGGGACGACGCAAACTTACTTCGCCTGAAGGCGAGGGGATTCCACTATCCCCGACAGGGACATTAGATAATTGCGTAATTACATATAGTTCTAGAGATACTCAACGGAAGTTACCCGCAATATATTGTCTTCCAGGAATCCCGTAATGAGCAAGGTAATCAGGTTTGAAGGTACCCTAAAACATACGGAAACATGACCATCTAGACTCTCCTATGGCATGAAACTAGGTGACCTGGAGCTACTTCCTTAAGTTTTGGCTCTACTGCTGAACAATCACCGACTCCAATAGGACACCGCGTGTGAAATTTACATCCTGAAGGGGGATGAATAGGACTTGGTACATCCCCTTTTAGAATAACCTTCTTCTTCTTTATGTTCGGATCGGGCAAGGGGACTGCAGATAAAAGAGCTTCCGTGTACGGATGCCGAGGGCTATCATAAAGAGACTTTTTCTGAGCTATTTCCACTATTTTTCCCAAATACATCACAGCAACCCTGTCTGATATGTATTCAACCACACTCAGATCATGGGAAATAAAGAGATAGGTAAGGTTGAATTTCTTCTGTAGCTCTTCCAAAAGCGTTATTACCTGAGCCTGAATAGACACATCTAATGCTGAAACAGGTTCATCAGCCACTACAAGGTTAGGATTCATAATTAAGGCCCTTGCTATCGCTATCCTTTGTCTCTGACCCCCAGAGAATTCATGCGGATATCGCCTGGCATGCTCTAACCGCAATCCGACGGTCTCAAGCATTTGAAAAACCCTATCCTTCTTTGCCTTTCCTTTTGCTAGCTTATGCAGATGCAAAGGTTCCCCAATAATATCTTCTGCCGTCATCCTTTCATTCAAGGAGGAATATGGATCCTGAAAGATAATCTGCATTCTCCTTCTGAGTATTCTTAAAGACTTTCTATCAAGATCGTTAAGCAATTTGTCTTCAAACCAGACTTCTCCCGAGGTAGGCTCAATAAGTCTCAATACGGCCATGCCCGTAGTCGATTTACCGCACCCCGATTCGCCAACTAATCCAAGAGCTTCTCCCTTTTTGATCTCAAAGCTGATATCATCAACAGCATAGACGTATTGGTGGGCCTTAAGAATTCTCCCTGCCTTAATAGGAAAATATTTTTTTAGGCCTCTTACTCTCAGAACTGCTTCCGACATGTCAATTTATTCTCCCTTTTCAAATAGCCAACACCTCACTCTTTGCCCTCTCCCTTTTTCAAAGAGGGGCGGTGCTTCTTCTCTGCACATATCCATGGCATGCTGACATCTCGGCGCAAAAGTGCACCCCGGCGGCAGATCAAGCATACTGGGAACTACTCCAGGTATGGCCACCAGCCTTCGTCCTTCCGTTGCTCCTTTATCATAACGCGGGATAGAACGCAAAAGCCCTTCAGTATACGGGTGCATGGGATTATCGAATAAGGAATGGACTTCGGCTTCCTCTACAATTTTTCCCGCATACATTACAATAACACGCTGGGCCGTTTCTGCAATGACGCCGAGATTATGAGTAATCAGTAAAATGGCCATCTCCAATTCCTCCTTTAGTTTGGCCATAAGCTCCAGAATTTGCGCCTGTATCGTCACATCCAGGGCCGTAGTCGGTTCATCCGCTATCAGAAGTTTAGGGTTGCATGAGAGGGCAATAGCAATCATCACCCTTTGCCTCATTCCCCCGGATAGGTGGTGCGGATATTCCTTCGCCCTCCGGCGAGCCGAAGGAATCCCTACCATATCAAGCATCTCGATGGCTTTCTCCATAGCCGTCCTTTTAGTCGCAACCCCATGACGCCTAATCCCTTCCGCTATCTGTTCCCCAACCGTAAAAACTGGATTGAGGTTCGTCATGGGATCCTGCAAGACCATGGAGATCTCCTTCCCTCTGATATCTCTCATTTGATGAGGGGTGAAGCCTAGCAGGTCCCTTCCCTTCCAGACAATTTCACCTTCGACGATCTTCCCCGGCGGCTGAGGGAGAACCCTCAATATGGAAAGGGCCGTCACGCTCTTTCCGCACCCAGACTCCCCGACCAGGCCGAGAGTCTCTTGCTTATCAAGGTGGAAATCAACCCCATCCACAGCCTTAATCCTCCCGTTATCGGTAAAGAAATGGGTCTTTAATCTATTAATCTGCAAGATGTGTTCATTCCTTTGTATCTTGACCCTATTTGTGACTTTTTGCATTTCAACCCGCCGGATTTACAAGATCTCAAAGATGATTTTCTTGTTTTCAAAAGGTCTTCCCCTAGTTGCAGTGAACCCTGGTCTTCCATACGGGGCTTGTTATATGTGAATGATGCTGAGATGCTTTACTGTCACACTGACAAAGTTATTGCAGGCTTTAGAAACCCCCTAAATACATATCAAATTTGCCCCCTTAGGCGAGGATCGAGCAGATCCCTTAGCCCGTCACCAAAAAGGTTTATTCCGAGTACGGTCAAGAAAATGGCAAGCCCCGGGATTATGCATAACCAGGGGGCGCTGTACATGTAGCTCCTTCCCTCACTCAACATGCCCCCCCACGTGGGGATGGAAGCTGGTACACCAAGGCCCAAAAAGCTAAGGCTTGCCTCATAAATGATTACGAGTGCCATTGCAAAAGTGCCCACTACGAGTATTGTAGGAACAGCGTTTGGAAGAATATGCCTCCTGATGATATAGAAATCACTTGCCCCGATGGCTTTGGCTGCCATAACATGGTCTCTCTCCTTCAGAGAAAGGACCTCCCCTCTGACTATTCGGCAGAAATGAACCCACCTGCTCAATACCAAGGCCAGAATAAGGTTGTCTAACCCCTGGCCAAGGAAGGCCATGATGACAATAGCCAAGAGAAGGAAGGGAAAGGCAAGGAAGATTTCGACGATCTTCATAATTACTTCATCAACATAACCGCCGAAATAGCCCGCCACAGCCCCAAAAAGGCTGCCGACTATAGCAGCTATGCTCACGCTAATGACTCCGACCAGGAGGGAAATCCTTGAACCATAGATGATCCGACTCAACAAATCTCTACCAAGGTTATCCGTCCCAAAAACATTCTGACGTGAGCCGGCAAGAGTAAAGACTGGAGGTCGCAGGAATTTTTCAAGGTGTTGCTCCTGGGGGTCATGAGGGCAGATATATGGAGCAAAAATACCCGTAAACACCAGAGCAAGAAAGATCGACCCTCCAACAATCACTTTGAGGTATTTTCCTCTGCACATTTTCTTTGCAAAGCGGATCAATCCATTCGATATGGTAATCAGTCGTTCGTCCTTTTGGTGAAATGCAACCATCCTCATTTCTTTTGCCTTAGATCCTGACCCTGGGATCCACCAGGGTATACAGAAAGTCTACAACAAGATTCACCACGATGTAGATAATCGAAAACAGCAACACCACACCCTGTACGAGCCCATAATCCCGATAGGATATGGCCTGAATGAGCAGGCTTCCAATGCCCGGCCAGGAGAAAACAGTCTCTATAATGATTGACCCTGCCAAAAGTGTACCTAGTTGAAGTCCCAGGATGGTGATGATGGTGCAGAGGGCGTTTCTGAATCCATGTTTCCAAATTACAGTCCGTTCTCGAAGCCCTTTGATCCTTGCCGTAGTGATGTAGTCCTTTCTGATTACTTCGAGCATGCTGGAACGAGTAATCCTCGTAGCAAGAGCAGATAGGGCGATGCCAAGCGTGAGAGCAGGCATGATTATGTGTTTAAATGCATTAATGAACGCAGCCCAATTCAATGTCAGAATGCTGTCAATGAGGAAGAAATGTGTTATTGGTTTCAGTTGCAAACCGTAATCCATTCTACCGCTGACAGGGAGCAGGTCAAGGCTGCCCCCTAGGAAGAGTATCAGCATGATGCCGAGCCAAAAGTGAGGAAAGGAAGCCCCCAACAATGCGAAGGTCATGCTCATATTGTCCCAGATGGTATTCGCCTTGGTTGCCGAAAAAACTCCTATAGGTATAGCAATCAATATTGAGATGACAAAACTAAAAAGGCCAAGCTCAATTGTTGCAGGAAGCCTTTCTTTGATAAGCTTGATAATGGGTTCTTCGAACTTGAAGGACATTCCAAAATCTCCCCTGGACGCCTTTTTGATGAACGCCCAATATTGAATGGGAATTGGTTTGTCCAATCCCCATTCATTCCGGATCCTTTCTATATCTTCCTGGGTAGCCTGCTCTGGAAGGAGTATCTCAACCGGATCCCCTGGAGCCAGGCGCACCATGAAGAAAACAATCATAGAAACCCCTAAAACAACCGGGATTATCCCCAAAAGTCTCCTGATCAGCATGAGTTTCCTTTCGGATTACTAGCGCATAGAGGCCTGTTGTACATTTACAGTCTCTTCAGGAGTGGGCTTCCAGACAACGTTCTCTCTCACACCGAAAAGCTTCTCGTGATGATAAAGAAGAATAGTAGGAACATCCTCAATGATCATTCTTATCACCCTCTGAACTAGCTTGTTCCGTTTTTCCTGATCAAATTCACTGCCTTGCGTATCGATAAGTTTATCAACTTCAGGATTTGAATATCCAATCCGTGGGGAGAATCCGGTGCGAAAGTATAGCTTCAAAAAGATATCTGGATCCACATGATTAAACCCACCGAAGTAGAACATGGAATACTTCCCTTTCCTGACTGAACTCCAGAAGATACTCCACTCCGGAGTAATCACCCTTGCCCTTATGCCTACTTTTGCGAGCTGCCCGGCTATCGCTTGAGCCAACTCCCTGTCCTTTGGGTAGCGGCCATTTGGAGCATAGAAATCCACCTCAAAGCCATTCGGGTAGCCGGCTTGAGCCAGGAGCGCTTTCGCCTTGGCAGAATCGTATGGGAAGGGTTTAAGCCCTGGATCATACCCTATTGAGGCAGGTCCGGACAGGCTAGCGGCCCTGTATCCCCTTCCTTGCAGTACATACTTTATCAAGGAATCGACATCTACGGCATAGTTTACTGCCAAGCGAACCAACCGATTCTGGAATGGCTTAAATCTCGGAGATAGGGCTACCTGAATAAGTCTCATGGATCGCACCTTTTCGATTCTGATGTTGGGGTTCTTCTCTAGTCTCGCTACCTCATGTGGGGGGATGTCGACAGCAATGTCTGTGCTGCCTTTCTCGAGAGCCGTAATCCTTGCAGCCGTCTCGCCAATGGGTTTCCATATAACCCGATCAATTTTTGCTGGTTCACCCCAGTAATTGTAATTTTTCTCCGCCACCAAATGACTTCCCCTAACCCATTCAACGAACTTAAACGGCCCCGTGCCTATAGGGTGTTTTGTAGCGTCCTCGCCATACTTCTTGTAAACTTGTTCGCTTACGATTACTGCATCCCAAAGCCTGCTAAGAAAAGGGGGGAAAGGCCTTTTGGTTATGAGCTTCACGGTATAATTATCCACAATCTTTATTCCCTCCAAATCACCCAAAATGACCTGCTTGCCAATACGCTTAATCCTCTCAAAGGAAAACTTCACATCCTTAGCCGTAAAATCCGCACCATTATGGAACTTTACGCCCTTTCTCAGTTTAAAAGTCCACTCTTTCCCTTCAACTGTCCAGGATTCTGCCAAGGCCCCATAGAACCTTCTCTCATAGAAATTGAAAAGCACGAGCGGTTCAAGCATATGTTTCCATATGGAAAAACTTGCCGCGTCGCTATGTCCATAGGGATCCAATGTAGGGATATCAACCCCTAGAGATATAGTGATCTGTTTATATTCTGATGCCTGGGAGATAACGGGTTTTGTAACAAAGCACACAATGCTCAAAAATAGTATCAAAACAAGGGTCGGTTTAATAAACGCATGCCTCGCATTCATCGTTCAACTCCCTCCTTTCTTGATCGCTAAGGGTTATCCGATAATTTGCAAATCCTAAATGCTAATGTATCTAAAGTCTCATTTTCTAATAAGCCTAATGACGCCCGACAATCATGGCAACCCCTCCTTTCTTTTACCAATGGTTATGCATTAGCAAGAAATGTCTGGCATTTGATTTGTATACCTCCAAATGATGGCTCCGTCTTAGTTATCGCTCAGCAATTCTCACCTCTATTATCTTCTTTGGGCACTCTTCCTCGCAGTTTCTGCAAACAATGCATTCACTAGTGTCCGTCACATAGGCCTTGTTAATGTCATAGTCAAAATCAATACAGTTTGTCGGACAGGCA
>JAFDHO010000200.1 GCA_019308745.1 Deltaproteobacteria bacterium | reverse complement strand
TTAACCCTAAGCAATATGTTTTTGTCCTATAACTTGATCATGTCTATTCATTACCTTGGGACGATCCAATTAGGACGATCGGAAGCACAGATACTTATTTACAAGTTAACGTCCTCAATCACAAATTCTCCTTGAGTTTAGCTTGACTTTAGATTGGAGGAATTCTTTAATATTAAATTAGCGCGAAAACTGTTGTAAATCGAATTCCTTGACAGCTGACAGGCCGTTATGACTTTTGTGAAGGGTATTTACAAGTGAAAGGAGGTGAGCAAAGTATGAGCTGACAAGGCGAAGTGTGATTCTTTCATTACACATTTATTATGAGACAAAAAACGGAGGTGTGTCATGAAGAAGAAGTTGTTTGTGGTTTTGGCATTATGTTCACTGGTGTTTATTCCGGCCACGGTTGTCGGGTTTCCAAGCGTCTATCCCACAGGGACGACGATCTACAAACCTGATAAGTGCTGGAATGGTTTCACAATATATCCCTCTGCCGGGCATCAGGGTGCCATCCTGATCGACATGAACGGCAATGTGGTCAGGCACTGGAAGGAGATCCTGGGCGAGCCGGTTCCAAACAAGATACTCCCGGGCGGATATGTGATGGGTAGTACTGGAGCGAGAGGGGCAGGTCACCAAGAATTTGTCGACCTTGTCCAGGTGGACTGGAACGGAAACATTGTATGGAAGTTCAATAAGACTGAACTGATAAAAGATCCGGGCAAGGAGCCGACCTGGATGGCCAGGCAGCATCACGACTGGCAGAGAGAGGGTAACCCCGTGGGATATTATGTCCCCGGCATGGATCCATTAGTCGATAGGGGAAAGACCTTAATCCTTGCCCATAAGAATGTAAAAAGACCAAAGATGACAGACAAACTCCTGGAAGATGACCGCATAATCGAAGTGAGCTGGGATGGGAAGATCCTCTGGGAGTGGCTCGCCAGTGATCATTTTGATGAAATGGGGTTCAGCGAGGGAGCCAAGAACACCCTGTACCGTTTCCCGGGATACAGAAAATCTCGCGGAAGTGGCGACTGGATGCATGTCAACAGCATGTCATATCTTGGACCCAACAAATGGTACGATGCCGGGGATGAGCGCTTCCACCCTGACAACATTATTATTGATGGCCGGAGTACCAATACCATGCTTATCATCGAAAAGAAGACCGGCAAGATCGTATGGCGGGTCGGCCCTGATTATACGGCTACACCTGCCCTTCGCAAGCTGGGCCAGATCATCGGCCAGCATCATTGCCACATGATCCCAAGGGGACTACCGGGTGCGGGGAACATCCTTGTCTTCGATAATGGCGGATGGGCCGGATATGATGTGCCAAATCCGGGTTCCCCCTATGGCACCAATGCAGCTAAAAGGGATCACTCCAGGGTCCTGGAGTTTAACCCTATAACCCTTAAGGTGGTCTGGCAGTACACGGCCAGAACTGCCGGTTTTATGCCCCGTCTGGATGATTACAAGTTCTACAGCGGCTATATTAGCGGCGCCCAGCGTCTTCCAAACGGAAACACCCTGATTACGGAAGGGGCGGACGGCCGTATTATCGAAGTTACTCCTGATCACAAGATCGTCTGGGAGTACATCAGCCCATACTATGCCGGCAAGAATAAGAACTGGAATTTGGTCTATCGCGCCTACCGGGTTCCTTATGACTGGGTACCGCAATTGAAAAGACCAGTGGAAAAGGCCGTGATACCTCCTGACAACTCAAAACTTAGGGTCCAGCAACTGGTATCGCCTTAGGGCCTGTCGGGAGAAAGGGGCGGGGGTAAGTTCACCCGCTCCTCTCTCAAGAAAATCCATTGTTGTCGCTGCTGGCTGAACCGATGTTCCGGGGAGCGGCGAGTTGGATTCCGCTTAATGCCCTGAACTTTCTTTCAGGGAGAAGGCCCCGGAATTTATAGGAGCCCAAAGGTACCTCGAGCAAACGGTCGGGAAGGGGGTGATAATGAAGCAAGACAACACTCTTGGGCGTGAAGGTAAGGAATATCATAACTTAACCTTCTATTAGGGAAGGAGGTTGCACATGAAAAAGACCTTAGTATCGAGTTTAACCTTTCTACTGGTAATTGGTGTAGCAGCGTCGGTCTTTGCATGGCCTGCAGTGTATCCCACAGGTACTACCATCTATGACCCGGAAAAGGCATTTAATGGTTATACCCTATTTTCTCCAATGGGTCATAAAGGAAAGGCCATCAAACCCTATGACGTAGAATCTTACATGTATTTAATCGACATGAACGGAGAGGTTGTTCACACGTGGCGTCTGCCCTTTTCACCTGGACTCCATGGGATACTTCTCCCGAATGGGAACCTCGTCTTCCAGGGGAGATCTAACGAAGTAGACCCCCCAGACAGACCCGGAGTTGGAAAATACCCTATGGGCGGCTCTGCCGGTTGGCTTTTTGAGCTGGACTGGGATGGAAATATCGTGTTTCAACACAAAGACCCCAGTAGCCACCACGATTTTGATAAATTGCCAAATGGCAACTACATTTACGTGGCATGGGAGAAAGTGCCCAAAGATCTCCAGAAAAAGATTCGGGGAGGATATAAGGGTACCGAACACAAAGACGGTAGCATGTTTGCCGACGTCCTGAAGGAAATCAATCCCCAAGGGGAAGTAGTATGGGAATGGCATGTGATTAATCATTTTGATCCTGACATTGACATAATAGGGCCGGTTCACAACAGAAAGGAATGGTTCCATTGTAATAATGTAGCTGTCATGGCAAATGGTAATATTGTAACCGATGGCCGGTATACGGATAGTGTGATAATCATTGATAAGAAGACCAAGGAGATCATCTGGAGATGGGGTAATGTCGCATACCTGGATAAGGAGACCGGACAAATTGAATTCAGGCACGGGAAAAACACCCTGGGGGGTCAGCACGATTGCGAGGAGATCGAGCCCGGCCTTCCAGGCGCAGGCAACATCCTTTGTTACGATAATGGGCAGTATGCTGACAAATCAAGAGCTGTCGAGATAGACCCCAAGACAAGCAAGGTAGTATGGGAATCCACTGAGGCTCCAATTGGAAGGAAGCATTACTCCAGCTTCATCAGTGGTGCTGAGAGATTGCCAAATGGTAATACCTTGATATGTTCAGGGGCTAATGGAAGGTTTTTTGAAATAACCCCTGAAAAGGAGATCGTGTGGGAGTATGTGAACCCGTATATAACATTTCCAAGATACCAAGGGGCCGTGTTCAGGGCTCACCGTTATGGACCGGATTACTGTCCTCAGTTTAAGAACTTGCCACCAGCAAAGGGAACTGCAGTGACTCCTCCTGATAATTCAGTGTTTAGAATTCCCCCGCGAGCCATGAGAAAGATCCCCACCGAGATGAAGTTGTTGCCAAGTTATGAGAAATAAGAAAATGCTTTTAACCTATTGAGACGGGAATAATCCTCTAAATTCAAGTTTGATGAACTCGTAAAAAGTCGAGAATCAAGTTCTAAAACTCAAGTCATGGAAGGGGGGAAATAAGATCCCCCCTTCTTCTCAAAAAAGGAATCGCTATTCACGTATAATATAGCCCTTCCTCATATACTATTCAGTTTAATCAAGAACAAATGCCTTATTTTAGGGTGAGTTGGAATCCATTCCTCAAAGGGAAACCGCGCTATTGTGGGAATGATAGATTTTGATTTTAGAATAGGTTTTTCCCGTTACTAAGAAATCCGTGAAACTGATACTTTTTTATAGGACTTGAAAAAATGTAACATTTTAGCCGTTTGAAAGGCGATTCAGAGAACTCGGTGATGGACGAACGGGGGTGATGATGCCTTTTCTTGCGTTCCGAGCCTCCCGGCCCCCACTGATAAGTCGGGAAAAGACGGCGCCCTCCCGCCAGTCACTCCAGAAAAGGCATCATCACCCGTTCTCCGTATCTGAGGAGGCATTTCAAAAGGCTAAAGCGTTACGAAAAAATAAAGCATCGATGGAAATTCTAGAATATTTTGTTGACAAAAGATATTATTCTATAGTAAGACTTCTAATTATTAAAACTCTAATTAATTTATCTGCTAGCTCCTTTGGAACAAACGAAAAAACAACCAATTATGGAGGCCATTGGGAAGGCATTCCTTACATGGAAACGCTATGCCCAAAGAGAGATACATCCCTATGGTATTACCCTTAAACAATTCGAGATCCTCAGACAGCTAAAAAGGAGGGGAGGGCTCTATCCTGCCGAAATTGCGGAAATACTTTTCTGTGATCGGCCCACTGTAACCGTCGTAATCAAGAACTTGGAAAGGAAGCGCTGGGTAAAACGGGAACTGGTGCAGAGTGATTTCAGGCGTTTCAAGGTGACCTTGCGACCTGAAGGGGAGGCAAAGCTTAAGGAAATACTCTGGGATCAACCTGATTATAAAAAGAAGAGATTCCGGCCAACCTCATGTTTTACGAAGGAAGAAGGCATTAAGTTCAAAGAGCTCTTAGACAAACTTAATGAACACCTTAAAAAGATAAAGGATGATGTATAATTGGCAGCCAAGCCTGTAACATATTTTGGGAAAAACCCAGAAACCAAACATTAGAGGATATGGCATGATGGTAACCTTTTAAAGCCAACAGGAATTAACTGGCGAAGACACGGAAAAGGAGAAAAAAATGAAATACAGAAGAACACTCATTGCCTTAGCATTGCTGGCTGGTATCCTGTTCACATGGATACCGGCAAGTCTGGCAAACACCGGGGTCATACCCTTTGACTCCCGAGGATGGGAGTTCCTGGCCAAGGAGCATCGCCTGGAGGAGTTCAAGGGTCAAAAAAGCCTGTACCTCAAACAAGGGTCAGCCCTTGTAAAGGATTCGGCTGATTTCCTTGACGGCATTATTGAATTCGATATTGCCATACCCTCCAAGCGAGGTTTTTCAGGCGTCGTATGGCGGTTGCAGGACAAGGACAACTATGAAGAGTTTTATTTGCGCCACCATCAGTCTGGAAATGAAGATGCCAACCAGTACTGCCCGGTATTTGGTGGGCTGGCAAGCTGGCAGCTATATTACTCAGGAGACGGCTATGGTTATCCTACTCGCTATCGTTTCGACGATTGGATGCACGTGAAAATCATTGTCTCAGGACATGAGGCCGAAATCTACCTGGATGATATGGAAACACCGATAGTCTATGTGCCTGAATTAAAACGGGAAATCAGCCCCGGGAAGGTCGGCTTACGGAGCCAGGTATTCACTCCGGCCCATTATGCCAATTTCAGCCTTACCAAAGTGCAAAACCCATCCATGAAGCGCATGGCCAAAACTGTCAAATACCCACCAGGACCAATGGCCCAGATGGCAGCCATGGCTCAAAAGAAACGAGGCACCGTGGGCCCTCCCCATCCGGGGACGGTCAAGACCTGGCTTGTGTCTTCTCCCTTCTCCGTCAAAAAACTGAAAGGTGTACTGAAGCTGGAGGACGCGAATCTGGGCGCCCTTACCTGGAAGGAGCTACAATGCGACCGGACCGGACTTGCCAACCTGGCAAGGCTGGTTACCGCCAAGAGGCTCCGCTCAGGAGATAACTGCGTCCTCGCAAGGGTCAACCTTTACGCCGATAAAGACACCGTTGTTCCGATGGAATTTGGGTTCAGTGATGCTGTTCGTGTGTACATAAACGGTCTTTTGTCTTACTCAGGAGATGACCGGTACCGATCCCGGGATTATCGCTTCCTTGGCACAATCGGATATTTTGACACGGTTTACGTGCCGGTTGTAAAGGGGCATAACGAGGTCACCATGGCGGTGAGCGAAAATTTTGGTGGCTGGGGCCTCAAGGCCCGGTTGATAAGCACCGAGGGAGTCAAGATAGGCCAGGCATATACCCCCAAGGCAGGAAAGGTGATGGTCAAGGAGATAGAAGGTGCAAAGTTTCATACATACATGGCCCGGGGAATGGCAAGCCATATAATTGAGACCCGGAATGGCCTTATTATGCAGGACACGGTCCAGAATGCCCTCCACAACAGGGAATTAAGACTGTATATTGATTCTCTTGGGAAGCCCCTTGAAAGGATCATCATCTCCCATTCACATCCACATCACTGGGTGGGCCTTGAAATGTTTCAAGGCGCACCGGTGTATGCAACCCCTGAGGTCATCAAAGAGATCAGGGAAAAGGGGGAGGAGATGCTCCAGGGCCTGAAGAAGAGATTCGGAGACAAGATGATTCCCTATGCCAGGGTGGTGATACCCTCCTTTTTCATCCATCCCGGTGTGGAACGCGTAGATGGAGTGCTTTTCCGCTACGTTAAGCCTGACCCCAAGGTCTATGGGAACGTCCTCTGGATAGAGTTTCCAGAGCAAAAGGCATTGATTCACCATCATTTGGCCTATGTTGGTATGCATGCACCCATGCCTCCTATTCCTCCTCGCATAGAGATGTTGAAGACATTGAAGGGGAAAGGTTACAAATGGATCATGCCAGGGCATGCAATGTCCATGGGTCCAGAATTCTTTGACAGGGCGATTGAGTATTTCAATACAGCATTGGGAACAATCAAAGAATCACCCGACGTCAAAACAGCCAAGGAAAATTTGATCAAGGCATATCCAAAGTACGGGGGTAAATTTCTGCTCGATATATTGTTGCCGGCATTTTACAAAAAAGGGTAATCATAACAGGGGAAAGGCCACCCCCTTTCCCCTGCTGCAATTATACGTTATTACCTTTAAATGTTCTTGACCTCCCCATAACCACAGGCGTGATGAAAGGGCTTTGGAAAGGCCTTTCATCAACCTCCGTGTCCCCTTTTTTATCCTATCTCTAAATATGGTGGATTCTTTTTGCAATTGCCAATATCATAATGGTCAAAGGCCTCGACACAATTATTCGAGGCCACGTATTATAGAAATTCTCAACACTTTGTTTACACTCGATTATATCAAAAGTTTTCAAAAATGGCCGGTCTGATAAACCAAGAAACACATCACCCCAAAAACAGGGAAAATCATCCCTTCTTCTATGGGTACTTTGTTGCGGCCGCCGGATTTGTGATCTGGATGGTCGGCTTTGGAATAAGCGGGACTTTCGGCATATTCTACAAGCCGATTCTGACCCAGTTCGGATGGAGCCGGGCAGATACCGTGTTCGCCTTCTCCCTTGGAACCTTCATGAGTTCCCTGTTTGCCCTCTTTACGGGCTTCCTAACGGACAGGCTCGGCCCGCGAATCGTCATAACAGTGTGCGGCTCCTTCCTCGGAATCTCCTGCCTCCTCATGTCGACTCTCAACACCCTGTGGCAGTTTCACATCTACTATGGCATCGTCGCTTCCATCGGGATGAGCGTTACCGCGACCCCGGTCATGGCCACGGTGGCCAGGTGGTTTGTGAAAAGGAGAGGCCTCATTACGGGGATTGTTCAGGCTGGTTTGGGAATCGGCGGTCTCATCCTGGCCCCCCTTAGTGGTTGGCTCATATCAGACTATGGATGGAGAAGTGCCTACATTGTGCTCGGAATCATTGCCCTCTGTGCATTCATTACCTCCGGATTCTTCATGAGGCGCAGCCCCCAGGACATGGGGCAGCTCCCGGACGGCGAAACAATCCCAGAGGTCAGGGAATCGGCTTTGCCCGGTGTCATGCCTTCCCGTGGCAAACTCTCCCTCGACAAGATAGGATTTTCGTCTCGCTTCTGGATCATTGCAGGGCTTTACGCTATTTTCGGATTCTGCCGATCCACCTTTCTCGCCCATACTGCCGCCCACGTCCAGGATCTTGGCTTCTCTCTCATGGAAGCATCCAACGTCATGGCCTTCCTCATGGTCTCGAGCATGGCAGGTAGAATCGGCATGGGCAGAGTGGCAGATGCAATAGGAAACCGATCCGCCTTCATGATGAGTTACGGGGCCACTGCGGTTTCTCTCATCCTCGTGCTCTCAAGCACGCATCTATTGGGCATCTACCTGTTTGCCTTTGCCTTTGGATTCGGCTGGGGCGCCCAGGCCGTCCTGAGATTTTCCACTACAGCCGAGGTATTTGGCCTCTCATCACTCGGTCTCATCATGGGCATCCTTGGAATATTTGAGGCCATCGCCTCGGCACTGGGCGCCTACTATGCCGGATTCGTCTATGACCTGGTGGGGAGTTATACCCCTGTCTTCTGGTTTGGTATCGGAGTGTCTCTCCTTGGCATCCTCCTCGCCGCGCTTTTAGGGCCGCGTGCAAGTTCAATTACAAATTAGCCTACTATCCGGTGCAGGTCATAGAGTTTGAGGAGCTTCGCAGCATTTCCCGAACATATCTTTTCCCTGTCTCTGTCACATATGGGAAGCCAGTCCATGAAGCCTTTGGCCTGAATGCTCTTTTCAAAGGGGTAATCCGTGGCAAAAACGATCTTTTCAGCCCCCAGGGCCAGATAGGCGCACATAAATCCTGGCATGTGAAACATCCCGCTGGTAGTCATGAGGAAATTGCTGAGGACGTATTCGCTCGGCCTCCGTGAAAGGGCTGTCTTCCCTCCTGCGGGTTTGAGCCACGGGGAGTCCATTCGAAACATCCAGTAGGGTAGGCCCTCCCCCATGTGCCCAAGAATTATTGTGATCCCGGGATACCGGTCAAAAAAGCCACTGTGGATCAACCTGCAGGAATGGAGTTGCGTCTCTGCGGCAAAACCCAGGGCCGCCCCCGCAAGTCCGTACCTGTCCGCATAGGGCCCTATCATCCTTGGTGATGGCAACCTGGGGTGAAGGTAGATGGGCACACCCAGCCTCTCTCCTTCAAAATCCAGCAGGGGATTCAAAGTCTCGGTCCGCAACGCGTACATGTCCTGGGTGAGCCACAGTCTCTCCTCCCAAACACCTCCGTTCTTGACCCTCTCCATCCTGGGCGAATCTCTCCTCTGTCTCAAATACTCCACATAGTCTCGAGTGAAAAAGTGGGCTTCCAGGTCAATCAGGTCCATATGGTCCCCCTTTCTTAATGAAATCATGGAGCCTACCCGACAACGCTGGGCCTGGGACCGGAAAAAATCATGAGCCAGGACAAAAAAGGATGCATACCTGCCCAATGCATGGTACGAAAAGCCCGAGAAATCGCTCAGCAAATGGGTATTATATACGAATCAATTCATTCTTATCGGGAGGTGCCTTTTCAATGGAAATGGAGATACTGTTCCCGGGCGGTGAAAGCCTTGAATCGCGATTGAAAGGGACATCCATAGTATTTGGCCCTGAAGTTTCGAAGGACTCCCCTTTGAGCGGCATAGAACCCCTCGATCTCTTTTTCGTATCCATTGGCCTCTGCGCCGGCAAGTATGTCATGGGCTTCTGCCGGTCTCGCAAGATCCCATACGACGATGCCCGCGTCCTCCTCAGCACCCGGTGGAACGAGGACAAGAAAATGCACACTCACGTAAGAATAGAAATTGAGCTCCCCCCGGGATTTCCGGAAAAGTACAAGAAGGCTGTCCTTAAGGCGGTTAACCTATGTTCTGTGAAAAAGCACATCCTCACCCCTCCCGCCTTTGAGGTCACCGCCGATATCAAGACCTCATGAGTCCCTCTCCATATCTTTATCAGCAATGGACGAAGGCCGTGGGCTCAGACTACCCAGAGGCTCACTTTTCAAAGAACCCCTTCTCATAAACAGGCAGCATCATGGGAATGGGGATTCGATACGAAATGGCGTTCTCCGGGCAATCCAAGAGACAGGCGCCGCAGTGGAAACATTCCTCCGGGTAGGTGACTTCGCGCTCGTCTTCTCCTTGGTGTGGGCCGACCTCGTCCAGAAGACGTCCACCCCCATCTCCCGAGCCTTTTCAATAAAGGGATTGAGCCTTTTTACGGCCGCCTGGATACGCGACACATCACTTCCCATGAGGGTAGCGGTGGCCCCGTCACTGGCGCAAAAATCCTTTTGTGGATCGACGACAATGACCGCCGTATGTGCAGGCCGGATTTGCTCTTCCAAACTCAAGAGGACATTCTCGGCCATGTGCATCCTCCTTTTCCTTTTCAGCGCCGCCGCCGGGCCAAGAAATAGGCCCGGAGTGAACGAAAATGAAACTCTTTGCCTGTGCAACACTGATGAACTCGTAAAAAGTCTCAAAACCGTCATGCTGGACTTGATCCAGCATCCAGAAGCCTTTGAAATTACTGGATTCCTGCTTTCGCAGGAATGACAGAAATGAGCACCTTCTGACTTTTTGCGACCGTGTCAATTTTGACTTTTTACGACTTCATCAAGTTTGTAATCGTTTGTGAAGATCTTGATATAGCGTCTCGGCCTTAAGAGACTCGGTTTCATACAATGTTTCCAAATGATCCGTCGTTTCGTCGCAAGAGGCGAGTGAATTCCTGTTTGTATCGCCCCCTGCCGTAATCCTCAACAAGATTAGATTTGACGTAACACTTTAGCCTTTTGAAATGCCTCCTCAGATAGGGAGAACGGGTGATGATGCCTTTTCTGGAGTGACTGGCGGCTTCCGGCCTGGAGAGCCTCCAGCTCGGAAAGGAGGGCGCCGTCTTTTCTTCGCCCTCGCTCCGCTCGGCTCAG
>JAFDHO010000199.1 GCA_019308745.1 Deltaproteobacteria bacterium | reverse complement strand
AGTGAAGTGATAAGAACTTCCTTTTTTGGATCTAAACATAAGGGATTTGTGGTAGTATTTCAAAAGTGATGTAAAATTTCTTGAACCTGAAAATACAAGGGCTTAACCTTCCCATAGGTGAAAATCAAAGGTCCCGAAAGGGGCCGAAAACCTGCCTGACGGCAGGGCAGGAAGGAAGGAGAAGCCCTATGGAAAAAAGAGTAACAGAGCAAGAGGTTATTCCTGCCTGCCGCGCTTCGCCCGCTGGCCTCCTGAAGCTTGCGGTCCCGGGCAGCGAAGATCTCCTCCTCACGGCCTTCCAGCTTGTCCTTGGGCGTGATGTAACCCAGGGCACTGTGCAGCCTTTGGGGTCCCCACTCCACTTGTGAAGACACCCTACCTCCCTCAACACCCGATACCCGCTGGAGGGATTCAACACCACCACGACTTGGTCTATCAATATATGGGCCACCCCTCGGGTTTTCCCGAGTGTTTTTCAAAGCCACATGCTCTTCCATCACCTCGGAGAGCACTTCGTTCTTCTGGGTCCGTTTCTTTTCTAACCTCTCGATGATCTGCTCTCATTTCTTCGTCCGACGGCTCACCTTCTTTTCAAAGGGCCGGCTGTTCCCTCTCAGCCTCTCTGATAAAGCCTTTGTCATCCGGAAGGCCCCTTCCACTGTCTTGAAGCCATCAGGATTTACCAGAAAGCACGTTGCAGGAGAAAGCAGGCTCCTTGATATCATAAGATCCACATCAATTCCCTTTTTACTCAAGGAATGCCAGATATCTTTTAGCTTCTGGTCAATTGAATCGATAGCCTCATTGTGAAAAGGTTCGAAATTGGAGGGTACTATACCCCACACAATGATGCCCCCTCTCTCCAACCACATCCTTGTGGGGCATCACCGCCATTGCCGTTGTAAGGAGGTCACCAGGTATGCTATTGAGTTCTTTCAAGACAACCTCGCATCTTCTCGCAAGTCTTTCTCTTTTTCTCTGAAATGTCCTTGACTTACATCAAACCTATTCGTGCCTGAGGGCGATTATGGGATCCACTTCCGCTGCGCGGGCGGCGGGGTAGAGCCCGAAGATGATGCCTATACCCATGCTGATCACAAGGGGCAGTATGATGCTTAAAGGGGTTATAACTGTGGGCATGGCGGCAATGTAAGTGATCAGGAGGGGGATGAAAACCCCGAGTCCCAGTCCTGCGATGCCCCCAATCGTGGAGAGGACAACCGTCTCTATGAGAAACTGGGTGATGATCTGCCCCTTTTTCGCGCCAATGGCCCTTCTGATCCCGATCTCCCTGGTCCTTTCGGTCACAGAGGCGAGCATGATATTCATGATACCTATCCCTCCCACCAGGAGGCTGATACCAGCAATGGAACCCAGGACGATATTAAAGGTCCTCTTTGTGGCCTCCGCCTGCTTCAGGAGAGCCAGGGGGACGCTCATCACATAGTCCTTCTTGTCATGGAAACGCTCCAGCATGGCCTCAAGGCCCTTGGCGGTCCTTTCCACTTCCTCCATCCTTGTCACCTCCAGGATGATCTGGTCCAATTCCACCCTCTTCATCTCAAAGGAACCCGATGTCCTCTTGATGCTCGTATCCCCATAATAGGCCTTGGCCACCTCGATAGGGATATAGGCATCCACTACCTGGTCCGGTAGCTGGATACCTCCAGAGCTTCCCTTCTCGCTCATGACGATCCCGATCACCCTGAAACTGTTGCCCCCGATCCTGATGTCCTGTCCTATGGTGTTCCTGGTGGCAAGGAGCCTCCGGGCCCCGAACTCTGTGAGCACGACCACAGGGGCCTTATTTATGGAATCCAGTGGCATCAGGACCCTCCCACCAATAATGGGTCTCCTGACCAGGTCAAACCAGGCCGGTGTGGTCCCCACCACCCTGAGCTCAAGGGACCTCTCGCCCAGGCGGCCCTCCTCCCTGACCAGCTTGACGGGGACGGCCTCTTTTATGGTAGAAAACGTCTGGGAGATCCTGTCAAAGTCATTATAGGTCAGGCCGTATACACTCATTCGGACCCTCGTGGTGGAAGGGGCCTCCTCCTCAACGGACTTCACCGAGTTTATCAAGATATTATTGCTCCCCACCTTCCTGATCTGTTCTAGGGCCTCCTTGCTCGCGCCTTCTCCGACCGCCAGCATGGCCACGACGCTCCCCACGCCGAAGACCACGCCCAACATGGTGAGGAAGGACCGGAGCTTGTGGAGCTTCAGGTTTTCGATCCCCAACAGGATGTCCCTTGTCAGCCTGTTATGTCCCAGCATCCCTGGTTTCCAGCCTTTCTATGACCCCGTCCCTCATGTAGAGCCTGTTTTCCGCATACTGTGCTATCTGTTCCTCATGAGTGACTATGATGATGGTCTTTCCACGGTCGTGGAGCCCGTCGAGGAGTTCCAGAATCTGCCTCCCAGTGGTCGTATCCAGGTTCCCGGTGGGCTCATCTGCAAGGAGTATCATCGGGTCGTTGGCCATGGCCCTTGCTATGGCCACCCTCTGCATCTGCCCGCCGGACAGCTCCGAAGGCCTGTGATCGAGCCTTCCCTCGAGCCCCACCTGGTTTGCAAGTTCCTCGGCACGCCTGCTGCTTTCTCGTGGATCCCAACCCAGGTAATACAGGGGCAGTTCGATGTTCTTCTGGACCGTAAGCTGGGGGATAAGGTTGAAGCTCTGGAAGATAAAACCCAGGTGCCTGAGCCTGAATTCGCTCAATGCATCATCATCCAGCTCACTCACATCATGACCCTCAAGGAGGTATCGTCCCTTCGTGAGGCGGTCAAGACAGCCAAGGATATTCATCATGGTGCTCTTGCCGGATCCGCTCGGGCCCATAATGGCCCAAAAACTCCCTTTCTTAAAGGCGATGCTTATATTGTCAAGGGCCCTCACCGCCTGGGAACCCATAGGGTAGATCTTGGTGGCGCCTTCGAGTATTATGATTTCCTGATCATTCCTTGAGGGTTCCATCAAGGGAGGCCTCCCGAAAGAACCTGGCCTTGTCTCTCACCCTGAGGCGGGACCCTTTCAGGCGCTTCACTGACAGTGATATATCCGTCATTGTCCTTGTCAAGACGGTCAAAGACCTCCGGCGGACCTCTGAACTCGTCCCTTGAGACCCTGTTGTCGCCATCCTTGTCCGCTGTCTTGATAAAGGCCTCTCCGAAAGAGCGGCCCTGGATCCCTGCGATAGGGGCCCCCTTGGTAGCGGGTCCTTTTGCTCCTCCTTTTGTAGAGGTAACAGGCCCTGGCACATCAAGTGCCGCCTCAGAGAGTGGAGGGGCCAGGGAGACCAACTCCCCCGGCTCCAACCCTTGGATGATCCTGATCATGCTGTTGTTGCTGAGGCCTGTCTCCACGACCCTGGGGTGGATCTTTCCCCCTTCTACGACATAGACCGTCGGCCTGCCCCTGACCTGGAGCACTGCCTGCACAGGGACATAGACCGTATCTTCATACTCCGCCACGATTATCTCTGCGTTGCAGCTCATGCCGCTTCTGAGGAGTCGGGTGTTTACGCTGTCATCGAGTCGGATGACCGTGTCATATATCTTCAGGTCAGGGTTTAAAAAGGCGCTCCTGGGATCGGGCAGGGGCGCTATGGAAACGACCCTGCCCGAAAATCTCTCCCCTGGAAGGGCGTCCACCTTCACATCCACCTGCAGGCCCGGCTTGACCTTATCCAGACTGGCCTCATAGACCCCGATCTCTGCATTGAAACCCGACGTGGTGGGTAGGTGTATCAATTCCTGTCTCTCCTGGACAGTGGCCCCCTCTGAGAGTGGCTCGGGCCTGGGACCGAAGCGGTGGCCCCGGTCCGCGCTTGTGGCATAGATGACCAGGCCGTCTGCCGGGGCATAGATCTTCGTCTTCCGGATCTGGGACTCGATCCTTTGGAGTTTGTCCTGTTGCCTTTTGTATTCTGATTCCTTCGCTGCAAGGTTTGCCTTTGCCTGGACTACATCGGCCTTTGCCTTCCTGATCGTCCTTTCAAGAGACATCTTGGCCTGCTTGACATCGCTCTCAAGTTGCGCAAGACGCCTCTTGTGTGTGAAATCCTTCAGAAGCCCCTGTTCATTTTTCACCAGCTCTAAGTCAAGGAGGGCCTTTTTCTCTGCCAACTCATCGGCCTGGAGTTCTGTCTGTGAAATATATCCCTCTTCAAAGAGCCTCCGCGACCATTCCAGCCTCTCTCTGGCCCTCGTGAGCTCCTCTTTAGCGATGGTGATCTTGGATTCCATCTCCTTTAACTGGTTTGGATATTCTCCCTGGGTGTATTTTTCCAGGTCCTGGAGGGCGAAGTCATAGTTCAGTCGGGCGATATCCACATCGCTCTGTGCCTGGTTCTCCACCACTGCAAGGGCCTCCCGTGCCGAGATAAACGCCGCTTCCGCGTTCTGGACCCTTATCTCCTGATCGATCTTCTGGTCCAGGAGCGCACTGGCATCCAGTTCCACCAAGAGGTCCCCTTTTTTGACCCTTGTCCCCTCATCCACGAGGTATATAATAGAAGTCCTTCCCTCTACCTCACTCTTGACAATGATCTTCTCCCTGGCCTGGATGGTCCCCGATTCCGTTATACTGATCTTCAGGGGACCCCTCTTCACCGAAAACACTGGCATATCACCCAATGATCCATCGTCCTTGGAAAAACCCACAAAGGCCCAAGAGGCCAGGACAATGGTCAGCAGGATGAGGAGGGAGGAAACCAGTATTTGTCTTTTCCTCGATCCTCTTTTCCTATTGGTCTCCTTTGGCATCTTCCTTACCTATCAGGACAAAGTCCTCCATGATTCCCCTCTCATCGATCTTCAGAGTTCCTATCTCCCTTTGGAATTCCAGTTCGGCCACCCTGTAATTCACAGCGGCCTCCATCAGGGCGTTCCTTGCATTGATCAGGGCCTCTTCTGCATCCAGTATGTCCCGGACCTGGGCCCTTCCCGCCCTGAAGAAGAGGTCGGTGCTCTTCACCCTCTTTTCAGCCAGGGCAAGGGCATGATATTGTATCCTCAGGCCTTCCCTGGCCTCAAGCATGTCCCTCAGCCTATTTCTAACGGCCAGCTTGATGTCGTCTTCAAGATCCTGCAGGTCCCTCACGGCCTTCTCAAGGTCAAGAAGGGCCTTCCGGAGTTCATTCCTCTCTCCGCTCCTGTCCAGGGCGAGGTCGAGGCTCAAGATCCCTGTATAGACCCCTTTATCCAATCCCGGATCAGCGTCGGCCATGTGGGCATTGGCAAGAGACCGACCTTCTCCTGTCTCTGCCTTGCCAAAGAGGGTCAGTTCAGGTCGGAGGGCATCGGCCCTGACCACCACCTTCCGCTGGGCGTCAAGGACCTTGCCTTCTATGATCCTGAGGTCCAAGCGATTCTCAAGGGCGATCTCTATTGCTTTCGTGGCATCCATCTCCAAGGGACCGGGCTTCCCTTCCGCCTTATAGATGAATTCAGGGTCCTCCCGCAGTCCCTGTTCCTGGAGGATTTTGCTTATGAGGCCCTCTATCTCGGACCTGTCTAGTTCCACCGCTGCATCCGGGGGCAGGCCGAGGTCCCTCTTGAAGGCATCGAGGAGGCCCTTATACAGTTCCCTTTCCCGGACCAAACGGTTCCTTGCGGCAAGCTCCCTCTGGACCGCCTGATCCACTTCTATCTCTGTTGAACGGCCCGCATTGGCCAACATCCTCAACCGCTTTGTCGATTCCCTGAGGTTATTATAGTTCTTAGTGGCATTTCCCACATGTTCCTGCTGTTCCAGAACTGAAAGGTAACTGCCGGCAATCTCTACTGCAAAGACCTTTTTGAACCTCTCAAATTCATATATGGCATAGATGACGTTCCGCTCGGCCTGGGTCAGGGGCTCCGCCACAATATGCCTGCCAGAACCCCTGAGGAGGGGAATAGAGATGGAGGTATCGGCGGAGATCCCGAGGGAAGAAGTCATGCCGTGGCTGAGGAGTTTGGCCAGGTCCAGTACAAGCGAGGCCGCTATGCCCGCACCGTGAATCAGGTCCTTCTTGACATCCAACGAGCCGCCGATCTCAATCCCCCTCACGGTCCCTTTTGGGGTCAGGCTCCCTGACCCATCATTGGTATAAGAAAGATCTCCCTTAGCTTCCATGATGTATTTAAAGTCATTTCTCCTGAGGTCAAGGTCAAGGGCGGCCCGAAACACGTCCTCCTTTTTGGATTGATATGCCGAGCTGTTCATGGCACCCACCTGGAGGGCCTGGATAAGGGTGAGCTTAAGGGGTTTGTCTATGGGGATATTTATGGACGTATCAGGGGGGCGTGACCGGGTCTTGTCATACAATTCAGGCCAATGTTCAACAGGGTGGAGCCTGTCCGTGCCGAGGGATGCCTCGCTCGAATAGGGAAGTGCCTGGTCTAAAAGGAGCCTCCTCCTCAGGATATTCTCGGGCCGGATATCAAATCCTTCATGCCTGCCGACGGCCTGTTCCTGTTTTTCCCTGATGATTGCAAGGGCGGCCTCGTCTGCATCACGGAGGTGTTGTGAAGTGCTCTTACACCCTGCTCCGGAGAAGATCAGGACAAAGGGTATCATGAGCCAAAAAAAGGGATGAATCCCTCTCCTATCCAGAAACACCCCCCTTTGAACCTCATTCGACGGCATATCCCCGTCCTCCAACCCATGTAGTATCCTAACCCTATTGCATCGTAATTGATTAATCAAATCGGTATCATTATGCAATAAAAACACCTTCAAAGGTCTCTATGAACCCGAATACCTGTTCGGGTCTTCCCTGCCTGGCGGCAGACAGGCGAGAAGATGGCCACGGCTTTTTTTAAGATATCACGCTCCCTGCGCAGCCTCGCGTTATCCCGT
>JAFDHO010000198.1 GCA_019308745.1 Deltaproteobacteria bacterium | reverse complement strand
GCGAGGGGAACAGCGGGAGGGGGCAGAAATCCCCCGCAGATAAGTCGCAGAAAAGACCAGCCCGGGAGCCTTGGAACGCAAGAAAAGGCATCATTTCCCACATCGAGCCATCCCAGGATCTCAGAACTTGCTTTCCGAACAGTTGACGTGCTGCCCGGTTGTCTTGGCACGTTGCAGCCTACAAGAACAGAGCCGGCATGAAGTTTCATACAAGTAACTCGTCATTGGTCGGCAATAACCCGATCGGACCGTCCCTGATGCACAAGAAATTGTGCAGCGTGCACTGTTTCTTGTGCATCCCACTCTTGGGGGAGATCTTCCGCGGGCACGGCGTGTTATTGGGGGTGGGAAACTGTGAATGGCAAGAAAGGGAATATATCCTTTCCTATTTTGGAAGGACGGTCTTGGAAGGCAGGAGGAGCTATTACTCCTATATGAAGGAGGGGTTGGATCAAGGAAGGCGCCCTGAATCGTCCGGAGACGACCCCAATGGGAGCCTGGGGTTATGCAGTGATTTCTGGAAGACCCCTCCTCTCAGTGGAGACGGAAGAATATTGGGGGATCCCGATTTCGTCAGCGATGTCTTGTCGGAGGCACATGAGCGATTGGATCGCCGCCATGAACTCCAACGCATGGGATACACTCTGGAAAGACTGCGAGAAAGGGTCCTTGATCTTTATGGAATCGAGAAAGAAGAACTTCTCTCAAGAAGCAGGCAGAAGATCCGTTCTGAGGCAAGGAGCGTCTTCTGTTATTGGGCTGTCCTGGAACTCGGTATCAGTGGAACGGAGATGGCAAGACGTTTGGGAATGAGCCAGTCGGGTGTGGCCTATGCGATAAGGAGGGGGGAAAGGGTCGCAAAAAACAAGGGGTTCAAGATGCTGGAATAATAGTTACTGAATTACAAATCAACGTCCCCGCCTTATGAGGAGTCTTTGGCCGGGATATATGTGCTGGTCTTTTGAAAGGTTGTTCATGTCCATGAGTTCCTCTACGGACAAGTCGTGATTTCTGGCTATCCTATAAAGGGTATCCCCTAGCTTTACGACATAGTAGTCCCCTGTTTGCCCGGTTTCGGTCTTTTGAGGAGCCGCCGGCTTGGCAACCTGGGTAGCCTTTTCCTGGGCAAGGGCTTTTTGCATCGTATATACCTGCTCGCCCAGCTTTTTCAGTCGCTCCTGGAGGGCCGCCTCCCTCTTTTCACGGACCGACAAAGAGTCCTTCACTTGACTGAAACTCTTCTCCAGCTCCGTCAGCCTTCTCTGATAGTTTCTCTCCATCAAGGTAAGCTTATTGTCAAGCCGTTTGACAGAGGATCTGATTTCCTCCATCTCTCCTGACGAAGGTCTCTCGCCGCACGCTGCAAAGACCAAAAGCACGAAGCTGACGGCCAAGACCCCCATCCCCCTCAGGATCGGTATTTCCCCTATCTTCGGAGAAAAACAATGTGGGCGTCCGTTCATCTCTCTTTCCCCTGGCACGGATGTTTCAGAAGGATGATCCATCGTCTTTGTCTCCATGAAAAAGAATAAACCACATAAATTCTACCCGGCAGATTCTCGTTTGTAAAGGGAGATTCCCCTCTTTGCACCTCGGATCCTTAGGGGATAAATCTCTCTATCTCGGCCTTCTCCTTCAAGCTCGCAACCAACTTGTTGACCCCTTCCTGAATCTTCCGGGACTTCAGGTAGTCCTTCAGCTTGGACTTCACGTCATCGAATTCCACCACCTTCTCGGGCCTTCTTCCCGTCACCTTGATAATGTGGTATCCGAATCTGGTCTCTACGATGTCGCTGACCTGGCCCGGTTCCATGGCAAAAGAAACGTCTTCAAAGGCTTTGACCATCTGCCCCTTCCTGAAGTAGCCAAGATCGCCTCCCCTTGATCGGCTGGGACCCTCTGAGACCTCTTTGGCCAGTTCCGCAAAGTCTTCCCCCTTGTGAAGCCTTTCCCTCACCTTCTCAATCTTGTTTCTCGCTTCGGCCCTTTTCGAAGCGTCCATCCCGGGGTCCGTCTTGATCAGGATGTGACTGGCCCTGACCTCCTCGGGAGCCTTGAACACCTCCTTGTTAGTGTCATAGTAGGCCTTGGCCTCGACTTCCGTAACCTCGATCTTATCAAATCTCTCGGAGATGAGCCGTTGAATCGAAAGGCCCTTTCTGATCTGGAAGATGACCTGTTCCTCCGTGAGATTGACCCTCTTTATTACCTCTTTGAAGGTCTCCTCGTTAGGATATTGCTGTTTGATTTTCGCCAACTGCTCCCTAATCGTGCCATCTTCGACTCTGATACACGACCTCTTGCTCTCCTGAAAGAGCAACTCCCTTTCAATGATGCCCTCGAGGATCTTCTTCTTGATGGCCAGCATCTCTGAATCCTTCAGGGATCCCAACCTATCCCGGTACCTCCCCCTGAAGATCTTCATCTCCCGGTCGAATTCATCCTTGCCAATCGCCGACCCGTTTATGATCGCAACCTTTGTCTTGCCCTCCTCTTCCGCACTAACGGCCGGGGATAGGAGTACAACCAGCGTAAGAAAGATGAAAAGAGAATATGTCCACCGCTTATGTCCACCCATGGGCACCATGTCTCGAACTCCTCTTCTAAGGTCCCTCAGATAAGCCCGCACTTCTACCTCTTGACCCTTGGACCTTATTGTCCGCTGCGTGATCCTGATCCCGAACCACAATGGGCCTTTTGAACGATTGTTATAAATAGGCGCCCGGAGCCTCCCCTTCTCAATATGTTCCCCTGGGGCACCCTTGGTTCTCGGGGAGGTCTTTTCAGCCGCCTGCTATCTCATCTCTTCGAGGGGACTGTCACGTGAGAGACCCGCACATTGGAAGGATGACGGGGGAGCACACCGCGAGGCAGGAAAGGACTAAGCCCTTCCCCTCTCCATGCTCATTCTCATAAGAACCCGCTCTTGAAAAGACTTCGTGGTCATCATCTCCTCACCATTTTCCCACCGTATGTGCATGCTATCTCCATCAATGGCAAGGACTTCAAAGATACCTTTCATGTTTTCATATTTCTTCCCTACTTCAAATTCTATATTGAACACCTCTTCATCCTCCCTTGATATGCCTTTCCCTATTCATCAAGGACTTCAAAACATGATCGAATGTCCCGTGCCTCGGGACGCTTAGTGCTCTAAGGCAAAAATTCAGTGACGTATTCTAAAGGAACTGGATTTCGGCTTTTGCCGGAATGACCCTGCTACGCCTCTGTCATTCCTGCGGACGCAGGAATCCAGGGTACGTAGCTACAAGATCTGCTGTGACAGGCCACGTCATCGTAGTTACGCCACCGTGTACTTAGTAGAAGTTTCGCCTGCGGCCTTGCTGCCTGCCACCCCGCTGGCCTTCTGATCTCGGGCGTGCCTTGCTGACCTTCAAGGTCCGGCCTTTCAGGACGCTCCCGTTCAGGTCATCGATAGCGGCTTGACCTTCCGCTTCCCCGGGCATCTCCACAAAACCGAATCCCCTCGACCTTCCGCTGTAAAGATCCTTCACGACCCTGGCCGATTCAACCTGCCCAAAGGCCTCGAACGCCTCTTTGAGCTCTTCATCGGTAACCTCATAGGATAAATTGCCTACATAGATGTTCATTGAATCCTCCTTGATAGTTTATTTAGCTTTCCTGAGAGGCCCTTTTCCAAGCACCTCTCAGGAATCACCACTCAAAATCCTTACCCTGAGCCGCCGGACGCTCAACATGCTTCTGGATCGGGGTCTCGATGCCAGGGTGCCATTGGCCTCCGTGATGGCGCCGGACAGGGTCCTTGCTGAAATCTCTTTCAGTCCTCCCGGCAAAGGGTCTGGTATTCACAAAAATGTACGGTGACGTCATTTACCGTCCCGGTGGGTTTCTGCTCTAAGGAATCCCAATTTGTAACGAGAGGGTATCAGCAATATCTGCAGGTCGCCTGTAGGTATACGGACATGATTGGATCATTCAAGACAGGCCTGGGCGGTATGATCACTATCCCTCGTTGCAGGTCTCCGCCCCTTTGCGCCAGTTATAGGGGATCACACGTAATCCCCCGGCATTGGCGTTTGGGCAAGATCCGGGAAAATTGCTTTGAAAATATAATCTCTGGGTCGCGGGCTTACTCCTTCTTGATAGGCGATTTACGAATCATGGCAACGCCCACCATACCGGTCCTCCCTTTCGCCTTGGTGTCCCATTCTGAGACTTTTGCAAAACGCATTTTATGGACGGAACCATGTCGTATACGGTCATGCGGGAGCATGACCCTCCGATCCTTGGAGGGACGGGTTCCACCCCGTCCGTTTCAGCCTGACAATTCTGGGAAAGATTTTCAAAGTTGGTATTTTAACCTAAAATAATTATATTTCAACAAAAAAAATGCAGGCAGAGGATGCATCGACACCAGGCAAACGGCCCTTTTCGCAAATTCAGGTCTACGAGTGCCCATACGCCCGTGACTTTGACGGGTATTGCTTTTCCGGGATGTCTTTGGGGTGAGTGCGATGGCTAGAAGGAAAAAGGGGGGGGCAGGTCACACAGGTCTCGGCTCTTGGTGACCCTCTCAGTGGCAGGAATAGGTGCGGATATGGCTTTTCCCTCGAAAACACCGGGGAATTGCTTCTGATCGTCTCTGATCAGGTATAAAGGGAGGTCAACCCTTCCCTGATCGCAAATTTTGTCAGCCCGGCAATACTGTAGATCCTTAGTTTCTCCATGATCTGGCGCCTGTGGGTCTCCACCGTCTTGACGCTCACATTCAAGCGAGATGCGATGACCTTTGTCTTGTTTCCTTCTGCTATGAGTTGCAGCACTTCTCTTTCTCTCTTTGTCAGGATCGATGCGGCAGACTGATTCTCCGCTGCCAGTTTGTTCAGATAGTCCTGTACAACGATACCGGCAATGTCTGGGCTCAGGTATGTCTGGCCGGACAGGGCGGCCCGTATCGCCTTGATGAGTTCCTCAAAGGCGCAGTCTTTCAACAGATAGCCGGTTGCCCCTGCCTGCATCATCCCCTGGACAAACTGTTTATCGGAATACATGGAGAGGGCAACGACCCTGGTCTTCTTGTTTTCATCCCGTATCATCCTGGTAGCATCAATGCCGTTCAGATCCGGCATGGTAACATCCATAATAACCAGATCCGGCGTCAACTCCCTTGCCAGTCTCACCGCCTCGCGCCCGTTCTTTGCCTCGCCCACCACTTCGATGTCCGGTTCTTCCTTGAGCATGCTGACCAATCCTTCTCTGGTGATCCTGTGGTCTTCTGCCACGATGATTCTAATGCCCATTGTTCACCTCCTCTATGTCTTTCCCCGTGTCCCTCAACGGCGCTATAAGAGTTACTTTGCTTCCCTTCCCGGGCCGCGATTCTATTTCCATGGACCCCCCAATGGTCCTCAATCTTTCCCTTATACTGAAAAACCCGAAGCCGCTCGTAACTACTATCGCTGTATCATCCCTGGACGGTTTGAAGCCGATCCCGTTGTCCTCAACCGATATCCAGATGCTGCTGCCTTTCCTGAGGCTGCGAATCACTACCTTTTGGGCCTTTGCATGCTTTGCAACATTCATCAGTAACTCGCGCACCGACTGGAACAGGAGAATCCGCACATCATGATCCAGGGGCTTCGACTTTCCATCCTTGATGAACGAACAATCCATGCCGTGCTGCCTCGAGAACTGCTCCATTGCCCATTCTATGGCCGGCTCAAGTCCCAACTCATACAACACGGGTGGACTCAGATCTACCGTTACCGATCTTACTCCTTTGATGGTTGATTTGACCATCTCGTTGATGTCCTTAAGAGAAGAAGCAATCTTTGGGTGAGACACGGATTCCCTGAGAGACTCCAGTTTCATCTTTACCACCGCGAGGGATTGGGAGATGTTGTCATGGAGGTATACGGCAAAACGCCTCCTGTTCCGCTCTTCCGTCAAGACGTGCTGAGATGCAAGGGAGCGAAATCTCTTCCTGTTTGCCATAAGGTTATCGACCGTCCTCTTCAACTGTTCCTGGGTCTTGACCAGCTCCCTTGTCCTTTCATCCACCCGCTTCTCCAAATCCTCCTGCACCCTCCTGAGTTCTCTTTCCGACTCCTTGAGCTCATTGATGTCCATAACCATGCCCGAAACCACGTCTCCGTCAAGTATGGCATTGAGCACCGCATATTTGGATTTCCCGGTCTTGGTCACCATCTCCAGCTCGAAGTTCGTGACCTTCCCGTCTTCTTTCAGGGCATCGAGGAGTCTTTCACGGTCCTTTTGGTATCTATACCTCTCGAGCATGCTCCCGCTCGACATTTCTTCCGGCGATTCAAACTCAAATATCTTTGCCATGGCCCCGTTTATGTAAAGGATGCTGCCCTGCAAACTCGCCTGGTAGACCCCCACGAGGGCATTGTCAAGCAACTTCTGCAAGGAACTCTCGGACAATTTCATGGGGATGATCTCCCCAAAGGACCGCGTGCCTCTTCCACCCGGTCACTTTGGTCTGTATCCTCTATCTGGCCCTTCTGGTTCATTTGGTTGATCTGGTCTATCTGGTTCACTTGGTCTGTTTTGTTGGGATCGTTAAAATCGTTAATATCCTTAGGTTCGTTGCGTTCGTTAGGTTCGTTGCCCGAACTTTGGAGTAAGGCAACCATCTCCCCATGTTTTTGGACCGGGGCAAACCGTACCGTCAGACATTGAGCTCGCCGAATATGTTGCCGTTTTGCACCGACACGGTCGGCTCGCTCCATATGCGACAAAATTCCGAATTCAAAGTTCGTAACACTTTAGCCTTTTGAAATGCCTCCTCAGATAGGGAGAACGGGTGATGATGCCTTTTCTGGAGTGACTGGCGGCTTCCGGCTTGGAGAGCCTCCAGCTCGGAAAGAAG
>JAFDHO010000038.1 GCA_019308745.1 Deltaproteobacteria bacterium | reverse complement strand
AGGTCTATGCCAAATACACGGATCAGCCTCTAACTGAAAATTCTTGATCCGGCCTCCCGGGTTTTCTTTCGGCAACACTATTTCTCGTTTAATCCTTATATCGGAATTCCAGAGTAGAATTGTCTTCAGATCTTGTCTTCCAAGGGCAAAACATGAGACAAGGGGCATATCCCTTTGACTGGGACCTGCTCCAGAATGTCCTGCAGGCCCATGCCTTCGATCCTCGTTTCAACTTGACCGACCTTCTCCTTTGTATTAACCTCGATTGATTTCTAAGAAGCCCTTTGCTTTATGTACGGTCCCATCCCGTGACTTGGCAATAGGAGAACCAGCGGAGAGAACAATGGTGGAAAATCACGAAAGCAAAGAATACAGTGGGGACGAGGTGGTCGTGCGGTCCCTTCGACCCTTTGGGACATCCATATTTACGGAGATGACCGTGCTCTCCGACAAGCACGGCGCCATAAACCTCTCCCAGGGCTTCCCTGACTTTGACGGGCCGGAGGAAATCAGAAGGAGGGCGGCGGAGGCCATTATCAGGGGGCCAAATCAATATGCCCCCTCCATCGGTGTCCCCCTGTTGCGACAGGCCATCGCCCGCAAAATGAGGCGGTTCTACGGGCTGGAGATTGATCCTGACGAGGAGGTGACCGTTACATCGGGCGCCACCGAGGGGATCTGCGCAACCATGCTTGCGATCCTGGAACCGGGCGATGAGGTCATCCTGTTTCAACCCACCTATGACGTCTATCCGCCCCTGGTCTCCCTGGCCCGGGCCAGGGCCAGGTATGTCCCCCTCCAGGGTGCCTCCTTCAAGGTCCCCAGGGATGAACTGGCAAAGGCGTTCGGCCCCAGGACAAAGGCCATAGTGATCAATTCCCCCCTCAATCCCTGTGGAAAGGTCTTCACCAGGGACGAACTTTCCTTCATAGGATCCCTGTGCCGGGAACATGACGTCCTGGCAGTGGGCGACGAAGTCTACGAACATATCGTCTTCGACAGCAGGGAGCATGTCCCCCTCCTCGCCGTGCCCGAGCTGAGAGACAGGGCCTTTGTGGTCTCCTCCACGGCAAAGACATTCTCCTTGACCGGCTGGAAACAGGGCTATGTCATCGCCCCGCCAGCCCTTACGGGGGCGGTCCGCATGAGCCACCAGTTCATTACCTTCTGCGGCCAGTCTTTCCTCCAGGAGGCCGTTGCCTTTGCAATAGATCTGCCTGACAGCTATTATGACAATCTCCTGGCCGACTATACCCGTAAACGTTCCTGGATCTGCGAAGAGCTGGAGAGACTTGGCTTCAAGGTCACCCCGCCTGAAGGGACCTACTATGTCCTCGTAGACATAACCCCCCTTGGCCACGATGATGACCTTGCCTTCTGCAGGATGTTACCGGAGGAGGCGGGCGTGGCAGCAATTCCCTGCTCATTCTTCTGGGAAGGGAGGAGCATGGGACGCAAGCTGGTCAGGTTTTGTTTTTGCAAGAGAGATGATACCCTGGAAGAGGCCATGAGACGCCTCAGGCAATGGAACGCGCGGAAGTGAGAAAAAGTGAGCAGTGAGTGGCAAGCAGGCAGAAGGATCACAGAATCCAGGGAACGGACTACTGACAACCGATAACTGATACCTGATAACCGATAACTCCCCCCTCCCCTGTAGGAGCAACATCCTGTTGCGATATCACAGAAAGGACGACCGCGGACAGACGACCGCAGACCGCCGCCAAAGAACGGGGCAACCTTGAACCTCCCCTAGGATATGGAGCGAGCCGACCGCGTCGGTGGAGAGACGGCAACACGGTTGCCTTGCTCCAGAGGAAGTGACGAGTGACGAGTGACGAGGCACAAAGAACGGATAACGAATAACGGATAACCTCCCCCTTCCCTTGCCCCCTACCTCACTCCCGGCTCCCCGACCCTGAGCCTGCTCAGCCTGGCGTAGGTCCCGCCAAGAGCGAGCAATGATTCATGAGTCCCCTCCTCTATGATACGCCCCTGGTGCATAACAATGATGCGGTCCGCATTCTGGATGGTGGACAGGCGATGCGCGATGACCAGGGTCGTGCGCCTCTTCGTGATCTGGCCGATTGCCTCCTGGATCAGCCGCTCGGTCTCGGGGTCCACGCTGGACGTGGCCTCGTCCAGGATCAGCACCCTCGGGTTGAGGGCCAGGGCACGCGCAAAGGAAAGGAGCTGCCGCTCCCCGGAAGAGAGATTCGAGCCCCTCTCGCCGATCTCCTGGTCAAACCCCTTAGGCAACCTCTCGATGAAGGAAAGGGCATTGGCCTCACGGGCCACCCTCAAAATATCCTCTCGAGAGATCCCGGTGTCCCCAAGGGTGATATTCTCCTCCAGGGTCCCCGAGTAGATGAACACGTCCTGCATGACCAGCCCGATGGTCCTGTGGAGTTCTTCCTGGACCCATTCCCGGATATCCATCCCGTCCACGGAGATGTGCCCCCCATAGTTGTCGTAGAACCGCTCCAGCAAATTGACCACTGTGGTCTTGCCCGCCCCGGTGGCGCCCACGATGGCCACCACCTCACCGGGCCTGACCTCGAAACTCACGTCCTCGATCACCGGGCTTCCTTCCTTGTACGCAAAGGAGACCCCATCAAACCGGATGTACCCCTCGACTCGCTCCGGCACCCTGGGGCGAGGGGGGGCGGAAATCCTTTCCTCGTGGTCCATGAACTCGAATATTCGTTCCATGGATGCCATGGCTGACTGCATGATGTTGTACTTCTCGGAAATGTCCCGGATGGGCCGGAAGAACATGCGGATGTAGGAGATGAAGGCCACCAGGGAACCCAGGGTGAGCTGTTCCTCCAGGACCTTCCCGCCCCCGTACCAAATGAGGAGGGCGATCCCAAAGGAGGAGAGCAGTTCCATAAGGGGCATGAAAATGGCGAACACCCGGATCTGCCGCATACCCGCGAGGAAGTACTCGTGGTTGATCCTTGTGAAGTTCTCCATCTGAAGGGCTTCCCGGGCAAAGAGCTGGATGATCCCCATCCCGCTGATCCTTTCCTGGAGAAAGGCATTCATTTTGGCCACCTTGGACCGGAGCTCCCGGAAGGCCTCCCGGGCCAGGAAGCTGAAGAGCAGGGTGAGTCCGAAGATGGCGGGAATGAGAAGAAAACACAGGAGGGCCAGGCGCCAGTTGATGTAGAGGAGGACGGCCAGGATTCCTGTGAGAATAAAGGCGTCTTTGAAGACCGTGATGAACACGGACTTGAACATCTCGTTGAGGTTCTCCACGTCGTTGGTGACCCGGGTGACGAGCCCGCCCACCGGGTGGCGATCAAAGAAGCTCACCGCCTGGGACTGCATCCTCTGAAAGAGTTCGAGGCGGATATCCTGCATGATGTTCTGCCCGGCCCTCTCCAGCAGGGTGTATTCTCCATATCCAAGACCAAGGGAGACCATGAGAATCGAAAAGAGAATAACACCTATGAGGGCCACTCCCTGGAGGTCCTTCTCCCTCAGCTTCATGATCTCTTGGGTCGTGAGTGAACCTAATTGCTCCACGGGAAGGGCCGCGGAACCATCCGCCAACGCCAGAAGGGAGACGGGAGCCGCGTCCTCTTTTCCCAACAGGTCCCCGGTGCCCTGTTGAACGCGGTAGTAACGTTCCTCTGTGATCACCCCTTCCTGCCTGAGGACATGGAGGTCCGCGGGATCCAGTTTCTTTATCTCCACGTGGGGCACCAGGGCAAAGGATCCATCCCGGGCTCTCTTCATGACCGGAGCCAGGCCTTTAAGTATCTCCCGGACTTTTGGCTGGACCCCGGGGCCGAGATCGATCCGGTACCAGGAGGCCAGGATGTACCTGTCTATGGCCACCTTGGAGAGATAGGGCACGACCAGGTCCGCAAGGGTGATCCCGACACTCAGCAGGAGTGCCAGGAAGATGATCTTCCTGTAGGGCAGGGCATACCTCCCCAGCCTCCTGAGGAGCCTCAGGTTGTACGCCTTGCCCAGGGGGCCTTCTTCCATGTATCCGAATTCACCGCGCATAGTGTTCCTTCTATGTCTCTCAAGCCTTGCCGGGGATCCCAAGTTCCAGTTCCTGGGCAAGGACCTGGCTTTCGTAGATCCGCCTGTAGACCTTGCCTTGCTCCAGGAGGGCCCGCGGGTCCCCGGCCTCCACGAGTCGCCCTTTGTCCAGCACGAGGACCCTGTCGGCCTTTTCGATGGTAGAGACCCGATGGGAGACGATCAGGGTGGTGTTGCCTTTCCGCAATTCAAGGATCTTTCCCAGGATCTCTGCCTCTGTGGCGGTATCCACCATGGAAAAGGCATCGTCAAGGATCAGTATGGGTGGATCGGAGATCAGGGCTCGTGCAATGGTCAGGCGCTGTCTCTGCCCGCCCGAAAGTGTGATGCCTCTCTCCCCCAGGATGGAGTTCGGACCCTTGTCAAGCGCCATAACCTCCTCATAGATCTGTGCGGCTTTCAGTGCCATCAAGAGATTCTCCTCAGATATCCCGTCCCGGCCAAAGGTCACGTTGTTCCGGATCGTGTCCGAGAACAAGATTGCCTCCTGGGTCACAAAACCAATCCCTTCCCTCAAGTCCCGCAAGGGGATGTCATGGATGTCTGTTCCGTCGATGAAGACCTTTCCCCTGGGCACATCCAGGAGGCGGGGAATTGTCTGGAGCAGGGTGGTCTTGCCCGAGCCCACCATCCCGACCAGGGCCACGGTCTCGCCCTTTGCTATCCTCAGGTTGATGTCCTTGAGTGCATGCCCCCTCTGTCCGGGGTACCGGAAGCTGAGCTCCTTGATCTCCAGGGTCCCTTCTAACTTGACCCTCTCATTCCCGGGGGGAGGCCCGATGATCTCAGGCCTCTCATTCAGTATCCGGTTGACCCGGCGCATGGAAGCCGCTCCCCTCTGGAGCAGTGTCGTGACCCAGCCTATGGCCATCATGGGCCATACCAGGAGACCGAGGTAGCTCATGAAGGCCACGAAGTCCCCTGTCGTGATGGCCCCGAGGATGGTCAGGCGGCCGCCCATCCAAATCACGATGGCCATGCCCAGGTTGGGGAACACGGCCATCATGGGGAAAAACAGGGCTATGGTCTTTGCCAGCTCGATGTTCCTGGAAACATAGTCCTCCCCGCTCTCCTTCACCCGCTGGATTTGCCACCCGTCCCGGGCGTAGGCCTTGACGACCCGTATCCCTGAAAAGGCCTCCCGGACCCTTTCCGTCAGGTCGGAAAAGGCCTTCTGGACCTTCTCGTGCCCCGTGGACATGCGCCGGGTCAGGCGACGCGTGAGGTATATTATGAGGGGGGCCGGCACCAGGGAGATGAGGGTCAGAAGGGGGCTGATGTAGAGCATGAAAGCCACGGCCCCAATACCGATGACGAGGCCGTCTGTCAGGGCGACGAGGCCCATGCCCGTGGCCATCCTTATTGCGTTGATGTCATTGATTGCCCGGGCCATGATGTCGCCGGTCTTTGCCCGGTGGTAGAAAGACGGGGACAGGGTCTGGAGGTGCTCGTAGAGCCTGTTGCGGAGGGCTTCCTCCACACGCCTGGATAGCCCGAAGAGGAGGCGGCGCCAGACGTACCTGAGCGTGGCGATGAACAGGGCGATCAGGACAATGACCGCGCCGTACCTCAAGAGGAGACCCCTGGTGGCCGTGCCGAAGGTCAGGGCATCCACGGCCCTTTTTATCACCAGGGGGATGAGCATTTGAAGGAGGTCAACCAGAAGGAGGCTCAGAACCCCGAGGATGAGGTGTCGCTTGCCTTTGAGGAAGTATTCCTTGAGGGTGCTGAAGTTCTTGAGTGCTGATATGAAGGGGATCCTGTCCATGGCCCCATTGATACTTGAGAGGTTTCACCCTGTCAACGGATTCGTTGAAGGGAGGTTCAGAGTTCAAAGTTCAGAGTTGTCAGTTCTTCGTTGTTGGTTATTGGTTATCCGTGGGCCGTCGGCGGTCGGCAGTCATCCTTGGAGGGATGATCTCCTGCTCGTCCGAATCGGCGGTCCGCGGTCGTCGGTCGTCATGCGTCGGTCGTCACCCGTCACCCGTCCCTCCTTGACCGTGCCCTGGATTCCTGCTATGAAGCCATAATCCATTGCCTGAAACACGACATTCACAGGAAAGAAGGAGGTGTGAAGAGACAAATGAACCTGGCAAACAACGAGAACCTGGAACCGGGGCTCGATGGGTACAAGGAGAAGATCCTGCCCGTGAACAAGGCGCGGCTCACCTGGCAGCGGGACCTCTACTTCGTCGGCATGACCCAGAGGGGCTACGAGGTGGAATACGACGTGCGCTACGAGGAAGGCTGCTCGCCCACCGAGACTCTACTCCTCAGCATCGCGGGGTGCCTCTCCATCGACATCGTGCACATCCTGAGGAAGATGCGGTGCGAGGTCTCGAGCTACGAGGTGGAGGCTGAAGGGGTTCGCAGGGAAGAGCCGCCCCAGTACTACACGGCCTTCAACCTCATGATCCACATAAAGGGGGAAGGGATCACCCCCAAGAAGATAAACCGGGCCATAGATCTTTCCCTCAACAAGTACTGCTCAGTGTATCACAGCCTGCGCAAGGACATTGACGTGAATATAAAGTACGAGATAGGGTAGGAGGACCGCCGACGGACGACCGATGACCGCGTCGGCGTAAGAACGGCAACACGGTTGCCTTGCTCCAGAGGAAGTAACGAGTAACGAGTGACGAGGCACAAATAAGGGATGACCGCGGACAGACGACCGCAGATCGCCGCTAAACAACAGATAACTGATAACCGATAACTTTGAACCCTGAACCCGAGGAGCAACCCCATGGACTATCCCCACCTCTTTTCACCCATCATGGTGAGAAGCCTTGAGATCCGCAACCGTATCGTCATGACCGCCATGCACCTGAGCTACACGCCCGAGGGCGATGTTACGGAAAGGCTCATAGAGTTCTACAGGGCCAGGGCACGGGGCGGCGTGGGCCTGATCATCGTGGGCGGATGCCCCATCGACGAATACGGCAGCATGGCCGGCATGGTATGCATCCAGCAGGACAGGTTCATACCGGGGCTCAAGAGACTCACGAGCGCGGTCAAGGAATCGGGCGCCAGGATCGCGGCCCAGCTCTACCAGGCAGGCCGCTACACCCATTCCTCCATGATCGGGGGTAAGAAGCCCTTTTCCTCCTCTGCCGTGCGGTCCAAGCTCACGGGCGAGACCCCCAGGGCCCTGGAGCTGGAGGAGATCCCCCTGGTCCAGGAGGCCTTTGCCAAGGCCGCCCTGAGGGCAAAGGAAGCCGGGTTCGATGCCGTGGAGATCCTTGGAAGCGCCGGGTACCTTATAAGCCAGTTCCTCTCACCCCTTACCAATCGCCGGGAGGACCAGTACGGAGGCTCCCTTGAGAACCGCATGCGGTTCGGGATCGAGGTGGTGGAAAAGGTCCGAAGAGCAGTTGGACCTGGCTATCCGGTCTTCATCAGGCTGGCGGGCAACGACTTCATGGAAGGGGGCAACACCAACAGGGAGGCCAGGAGCTTTGCCTCGGAGGTGGAAAAGGCGGGGGTGGACCTTATCGACGTGACAGGCGGATGGCACGAGACAAGGATCCCCCAGTTGACCATGTTCGTCCCCAGCAAGGCCTTTGTGTATCTGGCCCAGGGGATCAAGTCCGCGGTCTCGGTCCCTGTCATCGCCAGCAACAGGATCAATGACCCGGCCCTGGGAGAGGAGATCATCCGAAACGGCGAAGCGGACATGGTCACAATGGCCCGGGCCCTCCTGGCAGACCCTGAACTCCCCAACAAGGCCAGGGAGGGAAAGGCCCACCTCATCTACCGTTGCATCGCCTGCAACCAGGGGTGCTTTGACCGGATCTTCCAGTACAAGCCCGTCACCTGCCTGGTGAATCCCAGGGCGGGACTGGAAAAGGAGTTGGAGATCGCGCCTGCCCCTAACCCCAGGAAGGTCCTCGTAATAGGTGGCGGGCCCGCAGGGCTCAAGGCCGCCTGCACGGCGGCCGAGAGGGGTCACCGGGTCACCCTGGTGGAAAAGGAACCCGGGCTGGGCGGGCAGGTCCTGCTCAACAGGCACATCCCGGGCAGGAAAGAGATGCTCCGGCTCGTGGAGGACCTGACCCACAACCTGGAGGCACTGGGTGTGACCGTGATGACGAGAACCCTGGCGGACCGAGCCCTTGTCTCTTCCCTGGAACCCGAGGTGGTGGTCCTGGCCACAGGGGCGAGGCCCCAGGTCCCCGACATCCCAGGGGCCTCCAAAAGCAACGTGGTCCTGGCATGGGATGTCCTTTCAGGCAAGATCACAACCGGCCGAAGGGCTGTGGTGGTGGGGGGAAACGCAGTGGGTCTTGAAACGGCCCTCTTCCTCGCGAGCCAGGGTACCCTGCCACCGGAAGTCACCCATTTTCTCCTCGTAAACAAGGCCGAAACCCTTGAGACTATCGAGAGACTCCTCCACAAGGGTAACAAGGAGGTGACCGTCCTGGAGATGACCGGGAGGGCCGGCGCAGACATCGGTAGTTCCACCCGCTGGACCGTGATGGCCGAACTGAGGCGCCTCGGTGTCAGGGTTCAGACAGGCGCCAGGGTCACGGAGATAACCGAATCCGGGGTGACATTCCAGAGGGAAAAGGAAGGCACCGAGGACTCCCTTGGAGCCGACACGGTGGTGCTGGCGACCGGGGCTGAGCCGGAGAATGGCCTTGCGAAGGAATTCGAAGGACTCGTCCGGGAAATCCGCGTCATCGGCGACGCCAAGGAGCCAAGGAACGCCCTGGAGGCCGTCAGGGAGGGATTTCTCGTGGGACTGGAGATTTGAAAACGACCGACGACCGACGACCGAGGATGGGGGACCGACGACCGACGAACGAGGACGCGGTCAACTGGGCGAAGGCGCGAGCTCGGAGGGTCGTGCTCCCGCACGACCGAATACGGACGAGCAGGAGCTCATCCCTCCAGGAATCACCGACATAGACGCAACGGAGCTCATCCCTTCACCGATCACAGGAGGGGGATGAGGGGTTTTGGCAATCAAAGCACCTTGATTACCAAAAGATGATCTTTGTCATCCGTGAAATCCGTGGCAAGAACTTCCCCTTTGTTCTCCGTAGCAGCAAAGGCACTGAAGGCTGAGGATAGATCAACAGACAATGAAAATAGGCGTGATTTCCGATACCCACCTGAAAAAGCCCACGCGGTTACTCGAGGACACGGTGCAGAAATACTTCCTCGACGTGGATCTGATCATCCACGCGGGCGACCTCGTAACCCTGGACATCCTGGATGCCTTCAGGGACAAGGAAGTTATCGCAGTGGCCGGCAACAATGACGGCCCGGAGATGAAAGGGCTCCTGCCGGAAAAGGAAATCATCACCGCAGGCGATTTCAAGATCGGGATCATGCACGGCCGGGGCTGGCCCATGCACATGGGGAAAAAGATCTCCAAACAATTCAAAGGCGTTGACTGCCTGGTTTACGGTCACAGCCACTGGCCGGCGAGTTATTACAGGGACGGGGTGTTCCTCTTCAATCCCGGAGCTTTTTCCGGAAGTCTGCCCTTTCCCTGGCGACGCACCATCGGCATCCTGACCATCGACAAGGGCATCCACGGGCGAGTTATCCCAATCACGTAACAAATAGGACCCCAGAATCTTTACGATTTTTGTTGACAAATCTCCAAAAAATACTATTTTAATTTATTTCAAAATCGAATATTTCTTGAACCGTTTCACAAGGAACTTGAGAATAAGAATCGGGATGCTCCCTGAGCCCTTTTCAGGATTTTTCCTGGCCTGTCAACCCTGTAACAACACCGCTAGGCGAGCAGGAAAAGAGGAGGACATTCCGGTTTTTTAGGTTTGAGGGATCCTCGGGCTCTGCATGGAAAGGAGGGTAGGCGGACATGGAAACAAGGGCCACAGCAAGACAAGATGCCTCCCCCTGGGGACTGCTCACCAGTTTGGACCTCTATGGGTGCAATCCGGAGACCATCAGGGACCCCGAAAGGATCAAACAATATGTCGTGGGGCTTTGTGACCTCATCGGGATGAAACGCTTCGGCGAATGCCAGGTGGTTCATTTCGGCAAAGACGAACGGGTCGAAGGCTATTCCATGGTGCAATTCATTGAGACTTCATTGATTTCCGGGCACTTCTCAAACTTCTCCAATTCTGCCTACATTGACGTGTTCAGCTGTACTATTTACGATCCCGACGTCCTGGCCCGGTTTACTCAAGATTATTTCGAGGCCGACTCCGTCAACTTACACTCCCTTCAAAGGTATTGAGGATATCGTCACGACGGGGAAGCCTCTGCCAGGCCCCTGTCGCGAACCTCGGGCTTTGAAGATGTATCTGCGGCAAAAAAGGCTTGACACCCTTGGACCTTTCCTTTAGCCTTCCAATTTGTTCGCACAGGTTTCCTGCGCGCTTTCCATGATTTTTCCGGCCATGACGCGGCCTTGCCATATCACTGACTTGCAGAACGCTTTCGTTTCTCTCATGGCGGAGAGGGACCTCAAAGGGCTCGATAACAGAAACACCACAACATGGAAGTGAAAAGAAGGAGCCGTTATCAGCCCGGTCTGGTGACGGTTCTTTTTGGGGAAGCCCTCAGGCCCCGACAGGTGATCTCCTCATCTCGCCGGGGCTCGTGGCTCACAAGGTGTTTCCAGGATGTTGGCTGGTCCCATTATTAACCCCAATAGCAAAGGAGGTACCGTGAAGGTCAAGAAAATCTTTTTGCCGGAATCAGAATTGCCGCGCCAATGGTACAATATCTTACCGGATCTTCCGAATCCCATGGAGCCCCCCCTCCATCCCGGCACCGGTAATCCCGTGGGTCCTGACGACCTCGCGCCCATCTTTCCCATGCAGCTCATTGAGCAGGAGGTCAGCCAGGACCAGTACATAGACATACCGGAAGAGATCCTTGAGAAATACCTCATATGGCGCCCAACTCCCCTTTACAGGGCCTATAACCTGGAAAGGCACCTGGATACCCCTGCCAAGATTTACTTCAAGAACGAAGGAGTAAGCCCGGCCGGCAGCCACAAGCCCAACACGGCCCTGGCGCAGGCGTACTACAACAAGATTGCGGGCACCAAGAGGATCACCACCGAGACGGGGGCAGGGCAGTGGGGAAGCGCCCTGTCCATGTGCTGTGCCCTATTTGGCCTGGAGTGTAAGGTCTTCATGGTAAAGGTGAGCTATAATCAGAAACCTTACCGTCGCATCATGATGGAGACCTGGGGGGCCAACTGCGTGCCGAGCCCCAGCCCTGAGACGAAAGCGGGTCAGGCCATCCTCGAGAAAGACCCGGATTCCCCCGGCAGCCTTGGGATTGCCATCAGTGAAGCGGTCGAAGCGGCGGTCATGGATGAGAACTCAAAATACTCCCTGGGAAGCGTCCTGAACCATGTCCTCTTGCACCAGACCGTCAATGGCCTGGAGTGTGAGAAACAGTTGGAAATTGCCGGGGATTATCCCGACGTCATCATAGGGTGTGCCGGAGGAGGCAGCAACTTTGCCGGTATGGCCCTCCCCTTTGTCAGGGACAAGATAAATGGGAAAGACATCGACATAATCGCTGTTGAACCGACCTCGTGCCCCACCATGACCCGGGGCCCCTTTGCCTATGACTTTGGTGATACGGTGCAGATGACTCCCCTGCTGCCCATGCACACCCTCGGCCACAGCTTCGTGCCCGCCCCGATCCATGCCGGGGGCCTGAGATATCATGGGATGGCGCCCATCGTAAGCCAGCTCCTGTTGAGCGACCTCATCAGGGCAGAAGCGGTCCCGCAACTGGAGACCTTCCAGGCAGGGATCACCCTGGCGAGGACGGAAGGTTTCATAAGTGCCCCGGAGACCGACCATGCAGTTGCCGTGGCCATCCGGGAGGCGATCAAGGCAAAGGAGGAGGGCAAGGAGAAGGTTATCCTCTTCAACTGGAGCGGTCATGGACTGGTAGACATGGCGGCCTACGAGGCCTATATCCAAGGAAAGCTGTCTGATCACTCACTACCAGAGGAAGAGATTCACAGGGCCCTGGGAGACATTGAGCCTTTACCCAAGCCCCAGCAATACAGGAAAGGGACCATTTCCTGACCTCCCTTTCTCCGAATTATTGCGAATAATCCTTGAAGGACCCTGGGGAGAGCGAGCCCCAGGGTCCCTTTGCTCCTTCACGTTCCATTGGAGGCGGGGAAGCGAAGGAGGATTTTCCAGCTTAAAGGTATTATGCTATCCTATGACCATGAAAAAAGCGAGCAAACCACCGGGAGAAGCCTTTAAGATCCGTTGCCCAAGACTGGGCCACATGATATCTTTTTCTTACTGCAGGGAAGAGAACATGGGGCTTCCCTGTCTCAAGACCCTTGATTGCTGGTTCCAGCACTTTATGGTAGAAGACCATCTTCGCAGGGAGTTGTCCTCGGAGGAGTGGAAAAAGGTCTTTAACAAACCTCCGGGCCCCAAGGTCCTTTCCCTGGTTGATCTCATTGAGCAGGCAAAAAAGAGGAACAAACCATCATGAAAGAAGAGATACTCTTGGGGAACGGCGCCATAGCCCTGGGGTTGGTGGAATCAGGATGTCAGGTCGTCACGTCCTATCCAGGAACCCCCAGTTCGGAGATCCTTCCCGAAGTGCTCCGATTCGTGAAAAGGGAAGGTCTCAACACCTATGTTGAATGGTCTACCAATGAAAAGGTGGCTCTGGACACGGCCTTTGCTGCTGCTATTACCGGCAAGCGGGCAGCCTGTTCCATGAAGCAGGTGGGGCTGAACGTGGCTGCCGACAGTCTGATGAGCGCAGCCTATTTAGGAACGGTGGGAGGTCTCGTCATCATTTCCTGCGACGACCCCGGGCCCCACTCCAGTCAGACGGAGCAGGACACACGGTTCATGGCCCGGTTGGCAAAGGTGCCTGTCTTTGATCCTTCAACCCCAAGGGAAGCACGGGACATGGCCATAGCCGCCATGGAAATATCCGAGGAATTCAAGATTCCGGTGGTCCTCAGGCCGGCCATACGGGTATGCCACGGCAGGCAAAACATCGCGCCAAAGGGGACGATCGAGCCGAATGAGAAGAAGGGCACATTTAAGAAGGACCCCCTGAGGTGGGCCGCCACCCCGAACTTCCGGCTCAAACTCCACCAGGAGTTGAACGGGAAGCTCCAAGAAATCGCAGAAAGGTTCGGGGAACTCCATGATTTCAACAGGCACGACCTGGAGCCCGGGCGGCAATACGAGCTAGGGATTGTTGCCGGAGGTGTCCCTTACGCAGTCGTGCGGGATATTCTGGCGGAGAAAAACCGAAATGATATCCCGGTCCTGAAGATAGGGACCCCCTTTCCCTTTCCCGAAGCCCTGGCCCGAACATTCATGTCTGCCTGCAAAAGGGTGCTTGTCCTGGAGGAGACGGATTCCCTCATAGAATACCTCCTGGGAGACCGGAGCAAGGTGCTCGGGCGACTCTCAGGTCACGTGCCTTCCGCAGGGGAATTGATCCCCGATGTAATATGTCGCATATGTGGCGACGTTCTGAGGGAGCTTCAGCTCCCTCAGCTGGACCAGGAACATGAGAGCAATGCCCTTGAACTGTTGAACAGCTTGGAAATCCCGGGCCGAAGGCCGACCCTCTGTGCCGGCTGCCCCCACAGGGCGTCCTTTTTCGCCATAAGGAAGGCCAAACCAAAGGCCATTTTCACATCGGACATCGGTTGCTATACCCTTGGTATCAATATGGGCGCCGTGGATACCTGCCTGGACATGGGAGCAGCCATTACTATGGCCTCTGGCTTCTACCAGTCCTTTTCTCAGGACAAGGCCGACCGGCCAATTGTCGCCACCATAGGTGATTCCACCTTTTTCCACTCGGGGACGGCAGGCCTCTTGAGTGCCGTCTATAACGGCGCGCGATTCATCCTGGTCATCCTGGACAACTTGACGACGGCCATGACCGGCATGCAGCCGACGCCCGCCCTGGGCATAAGGGCAGACGGGAGCAAGGGGAAAGAAATATCCCTGGAAAGGATTGTTGCAGGTTGCGGGGTCGACTACATCGAGGTGGTCGATCCATACGATATGAAGGGCATGGTGGAATCCCTGAAGAAGGCGTCGGAATACATAGGTGAACCAGAAGGGGGGATAGCGGTCATCATTGCACGTCACCCCTGCATCATTGCCTACAGGGACGACGCCATACCAGACAGAAAGGCCGTCACTATCACAGAGGACTGCGTGGAATGCAACCTATGCCTCGAGCGTTTTGAATGCCCTGCTCTTTACCAAGATGAGGAACTGGGCCGCACCAACATCGACGAGCAGGTCTGCACGGGCTGTGGCGTGTGTCTGGATGTGTGCCCCAAGGGTGCCATAGTGGAGGTCGAGCGGTAGAGATGGAACCGGTAAACATCGTCATTTGCGGCTTGGGGGGCCAGGGGATACTTTTTATGTCCAAGGTTCTGGCCCATACCGCCCTTGAAAAGGGTCTCGACGTTATCGGCGCAGAGACCCACGGCATGGCCCAGAGGGGCGGATCGGTTATTTCACACCTGCGCCTTGGGGACCTGGAGAGTTCATTGGTCAGGGCCGGTTCCGCACACCTGCTCTTTTCTCTGGAAGTGAACGAAGCATACCGCAACCTCTCCTACCTTGCCCGGGGGGGGAGGATGTATGTAGACGCGGACGGAGACTCTTTCCCCAGGGATGAGGTGAAAGCATTCCTGGATGGGAAGGATGTCCTTTATCGCAATCTTCCGGCATCGCGTGTGGCTATTGAGTTGGGGTCCCCCCTTTCATCAAATCTCGCCCTATTGGGGTACTTTTCCTCCTTTGGGGAAGGCCCTCTTTTTCATGATGAGTTGAGGCAAACGATCGAAAAGATCAGCCCCGAGAGGTTCCGGGAAAACAATCTCAAGGTCTTTGATGCAGGGTCGAGATGGGGCAAGGAAAGGATGGAACGCTAAGAAAGGTGGCGGGCCTTATCTTGGCCGCAGGGGCCTCCACCAGGCTTGGGACCCCAAAGCAGTTATTGCCCGTGGGCGATGCCTGCCTCCTTGATCTCGTGCTCAGGGAAGCCCTCGATTCAGATCTCCACAGGGTATATCTCGTCCTTGGGTATCAGTCGGACAGGATAAGGGCCCGACTCCGCACTGATCCTCATCACCCCAAGCTGACCATAGTAGAGAATCCCGCCTATGAGGAGGGAATGAGTACTTCCATCCTCGCGGGGTTGTCCCGGACGGAGACCCTCTACGAGGATATCATGATAATCCTGGCTGATATGCCTTTTATCAACAGGCAGCTAATCAACAGACTCCTCCACAGGTACCTTCAGTCCGCCCTGCCCCTGGGAGCGGTAAAGGTCGGGGACAAGCGATCCCATCCGGTGATAATAAACCGGGTCTTCTATGGCGAGCTGCGCAGACTCAAGGGTGACGTCGGTGCCAGGGGGCTATTCGCCAAATTCCCTGATCGGGTCTGTGTCCTTGATGTGGATGAGGGACCTTATGACATGGATATCGATACTGTGGAAGATTATGAAAAGTTCATGAAAAAGTGAAAAAGGGACGCCCATGATTTTATGCCTTTCTCAATCAAACAATTTCCATTGCCGATCGTGAGCCAGTTTTTCCCCACGCCTTACCGCCCTGCTGACACCAGACTGCCCCATTCCAAGGATCTGAGCAACGGAAGTACCAGCCATGCCCAACTCTTTAACAGCCCAATAGCATACCAGGCTTCTCGCTTTCACGCGCTCTGGCTCTTTGTCTGGAGTCAAAATCCTGTCCCTTTTCATTTCAAAGATTTCCGCCGCCCTATCAACAACCCTATCAAAGTCATAACCTTGGGTTTTGAGTCTATAGCGTCGCTCAAATTGCTCATCCTCCTGTTCAAGCACCGATTGCACAAAATCACTATCCCCAAGGATCCGCTCATCACTCTTCAAATGGGCGTCCCCATCCTTTCACTCCAGGAAAGTCTCCACCCGAAACCCCTCTTTGTCCACTGAGATATTTATGGAGCCCACTTGATCAATCCTCAATATTCGGCACCCTGTCCTTTCGAGCCTCTCCAAGGTCTCGGGGTGGGGGAATCCGTAAGGGTTGCCCCTTCCGCATGAAATGACGCATATCCTGGGCTTCACCGCGTCCAGGAACTTCGTGGAACTGGATGTGCGGCCGCCGTGATGGGGGACGAGAAGGATATCGCTCCTCAGTCTCGTGCCGGCCCTTTGGACCACAATTTCTTCGCCGGCCTCTTCAATATCGCCCGGGAAGAGGAAGGAGATGCCCTTGTAGGACATCCTCACGACCATGGAGGAGTCGTTAGGCTTCCATTTGTCCCCTCCCCGGGGCGGAGGATGCAACAACTCGACTTTGACACCGGAGACGTTCCTGGGCTCCGTCAACTCCTTTGGCAGAAAAATGACCGTATCCCCTGAGTCAACAATGTGCATCAACTCCTGAAAGGATTCCCCACCCCCTTTCCGGCCGTTGTACCAGAATTCCTTGGGCCTAAATTGCCTTGCAATAAACCGGAGCCCGTTCATGTGGTCCGGGTGGGGATGACTCAGAACAAGGTAATCCACCCGCCGGATCTTGGAATCGAGGAGGTAAGGAGCGACGACCAGCTTCCCTACGTCAAAGGTATCCCTGGAGAACCCTCCCCCGTCTATGAGCATCCTCTGCCTGCCGGGAAAGCGAACCAGTGCGGCATTGCCTTGTCCTACGTCCAGGAAAGTCACCTGCAAGGTCCTGTTGAACTGTGTTTTCAATACCCAGTAGGAGATGTCGGCAAGAAAGAGGGATAGGATCATAACAATGGCAGGCCGGGCCCATCTCCGGCCTCTCCAGGAAAGTATGAGCAACAGGAGCCCATAGAAGAGCATCATCTCAAAAATGCTTGGGATAACGGTCCAAATGGCGGCCCAGGGGATATCTGCCCAGAGCTCGACTATTATTTTCATTAGATCCAGCCCCCAGGTACTTGCCTCAAGCAAGGACCTTGAAATGACATGAGACAAGGGCAGAGAAAACACCGAGAGCAGGCCCAGAGGGAGCACCCATAGGCCGAGGATCGGTAGAACTGTCATGTTCGCGGGAACGGCGACCAGGGAGACCTGATGGAAGTAGTAGGCGCTGACAGGGAGAAGAAAGAAGACCGCCGACAGGGTCACCACGGCAGTCCCTACAAGATAGGAATAGAGTCCTTTGAGGATAGGGCCTGTTTTCGTCTCAGTTGACAGTGGTGGGGAGGGTAATCCGCGCATCAGCTTTGGGGCCAAGAAGAGGATTCCTACCACCGCCATAAAGGACAATTGAAAGGAGATGCTGGATACTGCTGCAGGATCCAAGGATAGAACGAGAAAGGCAGCAATGGCCAGGGTCGACCAGAGGTCCCTGTCTCGGCCAATGATAATGGAGGAGAAATAGACGAGCGCCATGATCATGGCCCGCTGACTCGAAACCTGAAATCCCGTGAGGGCGGTATAGCCTGTTACGGCTAGCATACTCGCAAGTGCGGATATCTTACGCGTGTCAGTGGCTAGCGTGACCCTGTAAGAAAAGGAGAGCAGGGCCTTGAAAAGGGAAAAGGCCAGCCAGGCCAAGAGCCCTATGTGAAGGCCGGATACGGCGAGTATGTGTCCGAGTCCTGTCCTGTTCAGTCTCTCTCTGAATGAAGCCCCGATTCCCTGCCTCTCTCCCAGCAACAGGGCGGAAAGGATCCCTCCGTTGTCTTCCGAAAGGTTGCTCCGGAGGAAATCTCTCACTCCCCTACGAGCTCCTTCGATCCATGCCCTCGGAAAACCCAAGGAGCCCTTCCCCATGGGAACGACCATTCGCCCGTCTGAAACCGAGGCGGTACAGGCATAGCCCTTTGATCTCATGGACAACTCATAGTCGTACCTGCCCGGGTTGTTGAAATTCCTGAATGTCCCAAGTTTGGCGGGAAATCGAACCCTGTCTCCAGGATGGAATAGCCTTGGATTCCTGTAAATCGTCAGACGACACTTGGCATCGATCCTCCTCTCCTCGGGGTGCCTTTCTTTCTTTTCTTTCAGCCAGTGTATCCTGATTGCGTATCTCGCGATATCCCCCGACGAACTGAGCGGCTTCAGGACGGTTCCCTCGAGAAGGACCCTTTCTCCCCGGATGGCAAGATCCTGGATGGTGGATTCACCCCCGTTCCTGGGTATCAAGAAGGCGCCGAGGAGGAAGAAGAGGGGCAAGAGTGACCACCTGCTGAATCTGGAAGGGGAGAGGAGCACGACCAGGAAGAGCCCCGACAACAGGAAGGGGAGACTAAGGTAGGAGCGATGAGCTGACTGGAAGAAACCGGACTGACTCAGGAGCAACCCCCCGATGAAGGTCAACAGCAGGGGGATCAGGGGACGGTGGGCCATTGCTAGGCCTTTTCTCGCCAGATCTTTGCGCCCAGTGACTGGAATTTCTCTTCCAGGCGCTCGTAGCCCCTGTCCAGGTGATAGATCCTGTTGACCTCCGTGCGCCCCCCCTTGGCTGCGAGCCCCGCAATGATAAGGGACGCACTGGCCCTCAGGTCGGTGGCCATAACGGGTGCGGCAAGGAGATACTCCCTGCCCCTGACCAAGGCTTGATTTCCGTCGATCTGTATGTCGGCGCCCATCCTCTTCAGTTCGCCCACGTGGATGAACCTGTTTTCAAAGATGGTTTCTCTAATAATGCTCGTCCCCTTTGCTATACACATAAGGGCCATGAACTGGGCCTGGAGGTCCGTGGGGAAACCGGGAAAAGGCATGGTCTTGATATCAGCGGGATGGATAGTCTTCGGCCCCTTGATGGAGACCTCTTCCTTCCCTTGATTGATCTCCGCCCCCACCTCTTGTAGTTTTTCCACCACGGCCGTCACATGGTCCTGGCGATACCCCTGGATGGTGACATGGCCTCCCGTCATTGCGGCAGCGATCATAAAGGTCCCTGCCTCTATCCTGTCCGGGATGATCTTGTGATGGGCAACGGGCTTAAGGGTCTTGATCCCCTCTATGATAATCTTGTCCGAGCCTTCCCCCTCTATGTGGGAGCCCATACTGCGGAGCATCCTTGCCAGGTCCTGTACCTCGGGCTCTCTTGCCGCATTTTCTATGACCGTTTTGCCTTCGGCCGTGACCGCAGCCATCATGATGTTCTCGGTGCCGGTAACGGTCGGGATATCGAAAAAGACGTTCGCGCCTTTCAAGGTGCGCGCCTTGGCATTGATGTATCCATGTTCAAGTTGCATGTCTACGCCCATGGCCGAGAGGGCTCTGAGGTGAAAGTTGACGGGTCTGGCACCGATTGCGCACCCTCCCGGCAATGAGATGCGTGCCCTCCCGAGGCGTGCGAGCAGTGGTCCCAGCAACAGGATAGAGGCCCTCATTGTCCTTACAAGGTCATAGGGGGCTTCGTGATGAGAGATATCATCGGAGTTTATTCGGAGCCCTCCGTCCTCTCCTTCTTCGAAATGGACCCCTGTATTGGACATTATCTCCCTTATGGTCTGTACGTCCTTCAGCCTTGGGACGTTATAAAGGCAATTCCATCCTCCAGTGAGGATGCACGCGCAAATAATGGGCAGGGCAGCGTTCTTGGCCCCGCTAAGACGGACCTCACCCTGCAGTACGTTACCCCCCTCTATGACAATCTTGTCCATGGCCTAACTGGTTGCGTCCGGGTTCTGCTCTCAGCCAAGCGGGAGCGGGCCCGTTTTGGATGGATCGAGGCTCCCTACCGAAAGAGAACACGAGCGGATCATTGCCAGGGTCTGAGGGTTAGCAGACTGGGAGTCCCGCAGCACTGGTGCTCAAGGCCCACCCCGGCCCTTTGACAGAAGGCTCTGCTCCCTGGGGGAACCTCGCGGAAAATGCTTTAGATGTTTTTTTTTTACTTTATAATAGCCCTGTATGGCAGTCAACGAAATAGATTCCCGGGGACACCAAGGATGGACGGTAGAGATCCCGCTTTTCTCGCGGATGTGATGCTGGGCAGACTCGCCAAGTGGCTTCGTATCCTGGGCTACGATACGAAGTACTTGGCATCAACGTGCGCGGGCCCCATCCCCCGGTCTCTACTGGAGGGGAGGGTCCTCCTATCCCGTAAGAAGGACACGGTGGCGCATTACGCCGGCTCCTTCCTGATCCATTCAGAGAAACTGGAGGAACAGCTGAAGGAACTCAGGGAACATTACGGACTCAGGCCGGATAGGTCAAGATGGTTTACCCGATGCTTGAGTTGTAATGTTCCCCTGCGAAAGTCGACACAGGAAGATGCCAGAGAGTCGGTGCCGGAGTACGTGCTCTACGAAAACATCCAGGACATCCGGCACTGTCCTTCCTGCCATCGCTATTATTGGCCAGGGACCCACAGGGAAAAGATGTTTGGCCAATTGGAGGCCCTTGGTTTTTGACCGGGCCACTTCCTAAAAAGAAAATAAAAGGGCATGACCAGCAAGGGCCTGCCCTCCCGGTTTGATGCCAGACATCTTTTTGATCGAAAGCCTATTTTTTTCTTCTTCTGGCCGGGGCCTTAGCCTTTTTCCTGGCCGGGGCTTTCTTCTTTTTGGGCTTTGCCTTTTCAGCTGCCTTAGCTTTCTTAAGCTGTGCTTCTAATTTCTTGACTTTTGCTTTTGTGGCTGTGACCTCTTTATTAAGCTTTGTCAACTTTTTCTTTGCTTGCCCCATCCTGTACTGGATTTGTTTAGCAGTTGCCATAATCTCTCCTTTCCTGTTGATTTAATAGAAAGCATATTGTGGGCATGATAATATATCAAGAGTAGCAAAAAGTCAAGAAAATATATGCCTTCGCTAATAAAGTAAAGATAAACTATAATAGGTTTTGCTCTGTACACGTATCTGATTGTCATGCCCCTATAGATAACTTGTTTATGGTTGAAAGCGTCCTTACATAATAAATGAAAGAGATTGGAGTTAATAAAGGAAAGGCTATCATCCGTATACAACAGCAAAGAAAAGTTGTAAAAGACAGGAGTGGGGCCTGTCTCGCCTTCTTGCAGGAGCTCAATGAGCAGTCGGTCCCGTGGCAAGGGCCATACCTTATGGAGCCGTCAGAAAGGGGGCAAAAAGAGCAAAAAGAAAGAAAAGGGTCAGCTCGATCGCAACGATGGACAGACCTAGGAGGTCACCGGTAACACCGTTGAAGACTCTCTTGAATAATGATCTGAGCACCCTTGCTATTGACCATCCCATGGCGAAGGAAGCTATGCCAGGAAGACCAAACAGCAGACAGATGCCAAGTGAAAGGACATGAGACCATCGCCTGTGAGATCTAGTGGCGCCCCGGGAAAAAGGCCTTCCCATGCCTTCACCGGGCCTAGCGTAGGGTAGGGTGGTGAGCAGTTCCACTGCCATGTCCCTAGAGATCACCGGGACAAAAGGTATGCAGGAGAGAGGGCCATGGGAGAAGATCCTTTCCAGGGCGAGCCACTTGGTCAGGAGTACAATTACCAGGGCAATAACGCCAAAGGCGCCTACGCGCGGGTCCTTCATGGTTGCTAATCTGGCTTCTTTGTCTCCCTTTCTGCCCATGGCATCTGCGAAGTCTGCAACGCCGTCGAGGTGGAGTGCGCCGGTCACAATGATATCCAGCAGGATCAGCAAGGCTGCTCCGCCGGCAGCCCAGTCTGGCGCCAAGAGGCCTGTCCAAAGGGACCCCAGGGAATAGTAGACCAGGCCAAGCAGGAGGCCGACCAGGGAAAACCAGGGGAGAGAGTCGTGGAATGCCCCTTCTTGACCTGGCAGAGGGATAATGGTCAATGTCCTGACGGCTGTTATGAATCCTCCCACCCCTGTCTTCCACTGGGTGAACATCTCTACCCCTCCATGGAAAGTCTACGCACCCGGCTCTATCCCTGCTTCCTCAAAGGTGGCCATTCCATTGAACAGCTGAAATGCGTCCTCCATGATTTGCATGGCGATCGCTGCCCCTGTCCCTTCCCCCAGTCTTAGATCCAGATCCAGTATGGGGCGGAGTCCTTCCACTTCAAAAAAGAGCTTATGGCCCTTTTCAAGGGACCGGTGGGAGAAGAACAGATAGTCACGAACTGACTGATTCAGTCGCATGGCAAGCAACGCACCGGCACCGGATATGTATCCGTCCACCACTACGGCCATGCCGGCCGCCGCGCCCCCCAGACAAAGGCCGCAGATCCCGGCAATCTCAAATCCCCCTACTGCCGCAAGTACCGAAACCGGGTCCGTTAAGATCTCGTTGTTTCTTTTCAAGGCATTTCCAATCGTCTCGACCTTGTTTCGGTAGCCTGTCTCATCGACCCCGGTTCCTCTTCCAGCTACATCTTCCGGGTTAAGCCCAAGAATTGAGGAGAAGATTGCTGCAGAGGGAGTGGTATTGCCAATCCCCATCTCACCTGTTGCTATCATTCTCGCACCGCGCTCCCGTGCCCTTTCGGCCATCTCTATCCCGACCTCAATGGCCTTTTCGGCCTCGTCCCTTTCCATGGCCGGCCCGTGCGCAATATTCCGGGCTCCCCTCCCGACATTCCTTCTGATGAGCCCCTTTTCATCCTTCAAATCATGTTTCATCCCAATATCAATGACCGAGACCGTCGCCCCCACGCACCTCGAAAGTACGTTAATGGCAGCCCTGCCTGCAAGAAAGGTCTTCACCATGAGAGTCGTGACCTCCTGGGGATAGGCGCTCACACCATGGGTCACCACATCATGGTCCCCGACGAATACGAAGATCTCCTTTTCTGGCATGGATATGGGTATCTCCTTTGTGATGGCCACATACCGTGCTGCCAAGGTTTCCAGCATTCCCAGGCTGCCCCTGGGCTTCGTAAGGTTATCCAGCCTTTCCTTTGCCTTCATCATCCACTCCTCAGATACCGGGGTAATTCTCTCCAAAGTCTCTTCTAATCTCATGTTCAGCCTCCTCATGGGAAATGTTTTGCCTGCTTGATGGCCCTTCATAAAAAAACCCCATCCAGGTCAAGATATGTCTTGACCGGGATGGGGTAATGGCATCACCATCCTCAACCCATATCAGGCAGGTCTTCTGGCTTTCCCGCCCCACGCTCGCCTTCCCGCCCGGATTTCAAGGGCAGTGACTTTTTATCCTGCCGGCAGGAACCGGGAGCTCGAGCTTGTTCCCTTTTGTCCTGCTCGCCAGGAGCTTTGCGCGGGGGCAATCATACCTGGTGGTATGCCGGGATTACAGCATCGGCCATAATGCGACGGATTCCCACCGTCTTCCCTTTTCACCCGCTCTCCGACAAGAGGACAGAGAGCAGGAACCTGATCATGGTCTTCTCTTGATTGCCCTCAAGAATCCTATTTGAGGAGGTTAATATAAAATAGATCAGAGAATGTCAAGGAGGATATAGAGGAGGACGAGAATTTGGCGCTACCGCCCATTTATCTCCCTTTGGCTCTAGTTCTGCCTTGACTTTCCTCCTCGAGTTTATTTATTTTGAACAAAGGAAAAACAGGCTAATTTGTGAAAATTATCACCAAAAACAAAGGAGGAATATGATGGCGGGAAGCACCTATAAGATTATCGAGTTGGTTGGGACAAGTGACAAATCATGGGAAGAGGCTGCCAAGACTGCCGTGGAAACGGCAGGAGGGAGCCTCAGGGACCTGAGGGTTGCCGAAATCACCAAACTCGATGTGACTATCGAAAACGGGAAGGTCAGGAGATATAGGGCCCGGCTTAATGTGTCCTTCAAGTATCAAAAGGAGTAATCATCCACGTCGGGGTTCGAAGGGATCGAACCCCGACAAATCCTGTTCGCACCTTTAGGCAGAGCGTTGTTCGAGGCCTGGACAACTTTGACGGACAAGAAAATGATTCGATAGGGCCTGTCGGGAAAGGAAGCCCGTGAGATCTTTCCGTCAATAGTCCCTTAGAAGAGGACCCCGGGATCAATTGCAGGGAAACACGGTTCCGAAGATCCCTCGTGGGAGCAATGATGGATATGCGCCAAAAACCATTGACCGTATTGGATCAGATCGCTTCTTCCGACAAGGTCAGGAGGAAGATTGTTGATGCCGCCAGTACTCTCTATGCCCAGAAAGGCTATACTGCCACGTCCATAGAAGAGATCTCCGAGAGGGCAGGAGTCAGCCTGCCGGTCACCTACCATTACGTAAAGAAGAAATCCGAGATAATGAAGATGATCATGGAGGACATGCTCAGGGCCTTCAAGGAAGAGCTTTTGAAGGAGATAAAGGCCGGGCATGATCCTGTAGACAAACTTTCCATTGCCGTCAGGCTTTACTTCAGGATTACGCACCAAAGCAGCGACAAGGTACTGCTCATGTACCAGAAATCCGGGTCCCTTGACGGGGAAGCAAAGTCTCGGATAATGCAGCTTGAGGTCGAACTCTCGGAAATCTTCTCAGGGATAGTCAGTGAAGGCATTCAAAAGGGCCTATTCAAGGATGTGGACCTGGATCTGATGTCCTATGATATCATCATGATGGCCCATATGTGGATCTTGAAGAGGTGGCATTTCAAGAATCGCCTCAGTCTCGACATATATACGGACCAACAGCTGGCGATCATTCTGGATGCTCTCCTTCGCTAGTGCCTCTCAATGCAATAGCATTATGTTGCTTGCCTTTTGTGATCCCTGTTCCAACCTCTTTTCATGGGGTTATCCCCTCCGCGTCCTACCTAATATGAGCGAAGTGATCTTCGTTCACGTCAACGCTCCTTTCTCCTCCTCCCGGGACCTTTTCTCTTGAAGAGGACAATATGCCTTCTCCTTTCAGTGCCCGGCAGGGTATAGGGGATCTTTCCGTGGAGGACCAACCCATGCTGGGCCATTGTCCTGTTGCATCGCCCTATGGCCCGGTCGACATGATGTCCTTGGAAACCTACCAGGAGGCCGTCCGGAGACAAATAGGGAGCTCCCAATTCTACGGTCTTCTCCAAAGAAGCGAGGGCCCTGGCGGTGACCACCTGATACCCCGATGGTACGATTTGGTCGCTGTTTTCTTCCAGCCTACCGTGGACCACGATGATGCCCTTGAGGGCCAAAAGCCTGATGATGTGCCTTAAGAAATTGACCTTCTTTCGTTTCGATTCTACGAGCACCACTTCCAAGTCCGGCCTGCAGATCTTCGCCGGTAGCCCCGGAAAACCGCCACCCGTGCCCAAATCCAGGACATGAGCTCCTTCGGGGAAAAAGCCGACGGGGATAATAGACTCCAAGAAAAGTTCAACCACGACACCTTCTCTTGTGGAGATCCCCGTAATGTTTGTCTTTTTGTTCCACTGCCACAACTCATCAAGATAGAGGCGAAACTGATACTGTTGGACTTGTGTCAGAATGATTCCAAAGTCCTGAGCCTTCTCCAGGAGGGGAAAAAGATCATCCCCCGGTAAGAGTCTCTCGCCGCATTTGTGGCCCCTCTTCTTTCTCAGAAAATTTGTCATCTACAAAAATAATTGATTTTTGTGGCTAAGCCGTCTATTTTTAAGAAATTCTGTTTGTTATCGTAGTTTTCGCCCGAAGATCTGTCAAGGATCTCACGGGAAACAACCGTGTCTTGATATTCGCTGACTAGACATCGAGGCCTCTACAGAGGCGTTGTAGGTGCCCCCGGGTAAACCTCGAGCGTGCTCCACGAGTGACACGAAGGGCGAAGGGACGTTGGGTCCGATCGAATCTGTTGATAGCTCTTCCTTGGACGAACGCCGTCAATAGCCTGCTGGCACCTTCTGTCAGTATTACGGCGCGTAGAGTTTGGATGAGGCATGTGTATTCTTACGATCTCAGGGAGGTGATAAATGGAGCGCGTAGCCAGGGTATCGGAAGTAATCGCTGGTTCGCCCGTCAGCTTTGAAGAGGCAATCAAAGCAGGCTTTGAGCGGGCCAACAGGACGCTTAGAAACATCACAGGACTGCGGATACTTGAGATGCGCGTGGCCGTGGAGGACGGCAAGATGAAGGAATACCGAGTGAGGATGGAAGTGATCTTCGTCCTTGAGACGTAAGGCCTGGCCCCGGGCCGCTCCCCAGTGCTTCATTCGCAAGTCTGGCGGGGAACTGTGCTGGACCCGGGCTCGAGCTCAATCGAAGCCGCAAGGTTGACGGGTGCCCAGGGCAAAGGTTCTCAAGGCACACTTCGGGGGAGACTCCGGTATTTGCGAACCATAGAGATCCGCTACCCATTGGGGGAAGCCCATCCACCTCGGTGAGAAATGAAGGCACTTTCTGGGAAGGCACCTCGGCACCTCGGAGGCGGGGTTTGCCCAGGTCACTCCCCTTTGTTGTGCCGCTGAATTGCCCCGTGAGATGACACTCATCGAGATTGCTACCTACTTTGGGCAATGGGCCTTCTGTTTGGGAAGGCTGAGGGATTTTGACCAATAGGAACTGTTGAAGGGAATACTATGGGAACAAAAGGGAAGGGAAAGAGAGATCCTGCTGACAGTTATAGGGATTTCCTGAAGGACGTGGCCCAGTTTTCCAGGGGAGAGGGTGAAAAGGCCTTCTTCGAGGGCATCCTTGACACGCCGGTAGGGGAAGAGATTCCCGTCAATGTTGGAGAAAGGCTAAAAATGGCTCGAAAGAAAAAGGGCCTAAGCCTTCAAGATATCTCCCGGAGGACGGACATCGAAGCCCAATTCTTGGCTAATATTGAAGAGGGCAAGGTGGCACCACCGCTGGGCATCATCATTCGACTGGCCAAGGCCTTGGAGATGAAGATGGGCTATTTCATCTCCGGGGAAGAAGACAAGGCCTACACCATTGTTCGGAGAAAAGACAGAAAGATAGTGTCAAGGTATGATGCAGGAAAGGCCAAATACTACGGGTACGAATATGAATCCCTTGCCCCCCATAAGAAAGACCGCCACATGGAGCCCTTCCTTGTAACGCTTCATCCGGCAGAGACGGATGCCGAGAGGTCTGCCCATGACGGGCAGGAGTTTATTTTCGTGCTGCAAGGAGAAGTTGAGATACGATTGGGAAAGGAAGTCCATGTGTTGGAACCTGGTGAGGCCATATACTACGATTCCGTCGTGCCCCATCTTGTGAAATGTCATGGAAGAGATCCGGCCAAGATCATCGCCGTACTCTATGCGGAAAGATGAAGGCCCCTTTGCCGGGTCCGGAAGGATACGAACAACATCGGAACGGCGGGCCACGCCTTCCACGGACACACCTTACGACAGAAATGTCCTGGACGGCGGCAAGGAAAACCGGGAGAGGGAGCACGAGCAGGAGAAGACCAATATTCGGAGCCTGTCGCCCAAAGCCGGGCAGTGGTAACTACACGGTGCTCTTACTCTATTAAGGTGTAAAACAAACAAGAAGGCCTGGCCACCAGGCCGTTGAAGGGCACCGGAGGAGAGAGGGAAATTGAAATGATCGTCTTTGACATGGAATGTTCCAAGGGCCACGTCTTTGAAGGCTGGTTCAACTCTATCGAATCCTTTGAAGAGCAGGACAGGAAGAATCTCATTGCCTGTCCTTACTGCAATGATTCAAGCATCAGGAAGGTCATCTCGCCCGTGGCCATGAAGGGTTCCTCATCCAGGGACGAGGAGAGGCAGCCGGACACCGTTGATTATGCCCGGTTGGCGAAGGAGGTAGTCGAATATATCAACAGGAACTTCGAGGATGTGGGCACTGATTTCGCCAGAGAAGCCTTGAAAATGCACTATTCTGTAACCGAGAAAAGAAACATCAGGGGATCGGCAACGGAAGAAGAGGAAAAGACATTGAAAGAGGAAGGAGTCGACTTCTTCAAGATCCCTGTTCCCAAGATAGATGGTGACAAGAAGAACTAGACGGAATATGCTTTGCCTGATCAGGGGCCGTGGCTCAGCCCGGGGAGGGATCTGAGCGTGACTGTTGAAGAGATCCCCAGAGAGACCGCAGAGTAATCTCACCAAGACTGATGAACTCGTAAAAAGTCAGAAAGTACTCATTTCTGTCATTCCTGCGAAAGCAGGAATCCAGTAATTTCAAAGGCTTCTGGATGCTGGATCAAGTCCAGCATGACGGTTTTGAGACTTTT